>JAKEHX010000454.1 GCA_022614795.1 Planctomycetaceae bacterium
GGGATGATCCGCCTCGAGTTTCGCCGGCTCTTTGGGCAGTTCCGCGTGGTAAGAGGCAGGGGTCACAGCCGGGGCAGCGGCCACGGGGTGGCCCGGTTCCAGGCGGAGCGTGTCGATCTCGCGGCGGATTTCGCGAGCCAGGCTGCGGAGCTGATCGGCCCGGCCGAAGTTGCCGTCGATCTCCAGCGCCTGGGCCCGCACGTAAAGCGCCTCGGCGGCGGCTTGGAGCGAATCGACGAGCGCGGGCTGGGCTGGGCGATCTTCGGGGCATGTGTTGGATGGCGCATTGGGGCACAGCTGAGCAGCGGGCTCCGGATTGGGTTTCAACGTGGCGATCGGCGTCGCATCTTCCTGGGCCGCGCGGCTCAGGGCGTCGATCGAATCCCGGTGTGTTGCCTCGCAATCACCCGCCAGGCTCGAGTTGGCAAGTGGGCTGCCGACCCGGCCGAGGAGGTCGGCAATCGCGGCAACTTCCGGGGCCAGCGGCGCTTGTGCCGGCGGACCGATGCAAATGCTCGGCGGCGGGCAAATCGCCGGTCCGCCAAAGGCCGCTGAATTGATCGGCGGCGGCAGCAACACGGGTACGTCCGAGTATTGCTGCGTCAACTGCGGGCCATCCATGGCGAGCGGATCGACTTCCACGCCGCCAATCACGCCCAGCACCACCAGGCAAGTCACCAGCGGCACGGCAATGAGCACTTCCAATCCGACGATCGCGCAGCAACAGACAGAAACGAACTGACGCATGGCAACCTCCTTGTATTGAGCCAATGAGCCGCTGGACGCGGATTATAGGGCCAGGCGCCCAGACGGCCCAAGATCAACCAGGTTCCCGATGGGGCTACGAGCGGGGCTAGCACGATCGAGCGCCGGCTGTTGGGCGGGTTTCTACTTACGCAGCTCTGCCACGCTCCAGAGTTTCACCGCTGCGTCGTCGCTGCCCGCGGCTAAGAGCTTATTATCCGGAGAAAAAGCGACTGGCCGCATGCGGAATTTGGAGGGTAGGTTCTGCACCTCGCGTTGCTTCGCAACGTCATACAGCTTGACGCCATTGAAGCACCCACAAGCCAGCAGCTCACGGCTGGGGGAAAGAGTCTCGCGATAAAGAAACCCGTTCTTGATGCTGACGGCCTGGAGTTGTTTGTTCGCCTGCGTGTCCCACTGGCTCACTTCCAGAGTGCAATTGGGCCCCGGATCTTTGCCGCCAGGGTTGGTGATGACGACCGTCAGGGTGGCGTTGTCGGGGCCAAACGCAACCGGCCTGATGACTTCGGCCTCCAAGCGAATCATTCCCCGCTCGGTGCCGCTGGCCACGTCCCAGAGGATCAGCCGGCCATCGAACAAGCCGCCGCTGGATGCCAGCGTCTTGCCGTCCGGCGAAAAGACGAGGGCGCTGACGGTGCCGGTGTGCCGGCCATGCGTCCAGAGGGCCTTGCCAGTCGCCAGGTCCCAGAGCGTCAACTCAGCATTGGCGTGTCCGCCGCGCACCTCGGTCTTCCGCCGCGGGTCGAAGCTCGCAATTCCACCCGTAGCGAGTAACTTTCCATCCGGGCTGAACGAGACCATATAAGCGCCGCAAGCATGGCTCGTGAATTTGCGGATCAGCTCGCCCGTGGCGGGATTCCACAGATGAATTTCTCCCGGCGTCGTCTGGACCGGCGATCCCGGGCCGCTCGCGGTCGCCAGCATCCGGCCATCCGGCGCGAATTTCGCCTCAAAAATAATGCCCCCTTGAATGGACATCGTCTGGCGGGCCTTGCCGCTGGCGAGGTCCCAGAGCTTTACTTCCCCCTGCGCGGCCTGGTCCGCCTGTACGGCGCCATCCGAGTCCACCGGACTTCCTCCACCTGCCGACGCCAGCACCGTCCCATCGGGCGAGAAGTCGAGGGACAACAGAATCAGGCCGCGCCCACCTAGCTCGGGCACTCGATACATGTCGCCGTGATCGAACTGTTGTACGGGGCGGACACCGCCGGGTTGCTCCTTGGGCTGGTCTGCCGCCACCCGCCACACATCTATGCGAGCTAAAATCAGGCCCAGCGCGATCAGCCCCAGCGCCACTATGATTCCAAAGCGTGCTGTTCTCATGGACATCCAAAATATCTCCCGCGCTGCCGCATTTACGGCCAAGGACGGCTCCGAGATTCGCGAGCTGCTCGCGCATCGCAATTCGTGCATTCAGAAGCAGAGCCTGGCCGAGGCCCGCCTGCCGCCGGGGGCCAGCACGACTCCCCATTATCATCCGCTCACCGAGGAAATCTATTACATCCTCGCAGGCACGGGGCGAATGACCATCGGCGAGGAAAAACGCGAGGTCGGGCCGGGCGACGCCATCGCCATTCCGCCCGGCGCCGTTCACACGATCACCACGACCAGCAGCGTGCCGCTCAAGTTCCTCTGCTGCTGCGCGCCAGGATATGAGGACAGCGACACGGTGCTCGTGTAGGGTGCATGAGTGCAGCGAAATGCACCTCGAAAGCTACCCACTTGGGCTAGGCGCTGCCGACGCTCGGATAGAAGAATGGGCGCACACAGTTTCCGAAATCGTCCTCCCCCACTTGCCAGGCCAACGGCTTTCATAGAAGAGTGCATGAAATGCACGACTGGGCCACGCAAAACAACCGGTACATTTCGTCCGCGGCGGACTCATTCACCTTACGCCTGCTCAGCAACCTGATTCCTTTGTGTTGCCATCGCTCCTGGGAGCACCGCCTCGCGGGCGGGCACCGCCTGGTGCGCCGCCCTTGGCGCCTCCACGAGCCCCTGCTTGTCCTCCACTATCTTCATCGTCGTGGCCTGGCTGCACGACAGGCCCAGGCTCCAGCGGAAAGTCGAACGTGTTGCTGCCCGACTTCACTTCGACCTTGAGTTCTGTCTTGGCGTTGTATCTGGCCGGCACTTTTTCCGGCACGGCAGGTTTCGGCGGGTCGGCATCTGGTTCGGCTTCGCGGTAGGTCGTAATTCGAACCATGTTCTCACCTTCCTGAGCGCCGCGCACACCGGCCGCGTAGCTTAACGTGTATTGCCCTGCACTATCCGTCGTGCCAACGCCACTGGAACCTCCCTCGGCCGTGGGCGAAAAAGTAATTATCGCGTCGGGCAAAGGTTGCCCGTTGAGCGTTACCGTTCCCGACACGCTGCCAACATTGTCGGGTCCACCGCAACCGGCGAACGGGATGAGAGCGACGGCGATGCAAAAACGGCCCGCAGTTAGTGCATACTTCACAGCAAATAGTCCTCCAGCAAGCCCAGGATACGTGAATGTGCGACAACATCGTGGATGTCGAAATGAAAATCAAGGTGCCGTCGAGAATTGGCCTCCACAAACGACGTGGGCCGCCAAATGCGGCGGCCCACCCGAGCCAGGGTTTGACTCGTATGATTTCTAGTAATTCGTAACGACTAGCTTGTCGTCGCGCGTCATCAGCCTTTGATAAATACCGTTGCGGCGGTCTCTGGAATCGGCGATCGTACCATTCGCGTTCCCGCTAGGATTCCTCCAGTCGTGATTGATCGTCTCGGCGATGAACTTGACCGAACCGTCAGCCAACAGGAACTGGGCGCCGCCGGGATGCAAGCTGCTGAACCCCTCGCGACAGCCGATGTCATCGGTGCCGGCAGCAACGACGTTAACGTCCTCGTTCATCTTGGGATGTGAGTGTCCAATCACCATAGACACCCCCCGATTCCCAGACCCGTCGGTGTTCATCACTCCCACCCATGAGCCACCAAAACAATTGAACGTGTCGCGTTCGCCCACCATGATCGTGTTCGAAGTCCCGTCAGTGATGTCCGAGATTCCGATCCGACTATTGCCAAAGAAGATGCCCGTATTGGCTGTGGCGTTGGCCACGTCGCGATGACCAGACACGCCCACGTAGTTGCTGTGGCCGCCAAGTGTGGCTGGATTGCCTGTGAATCCTGCGGCGGTGTACCCCACGCCCCCATTGAAGCTGCGGTTGTTGTGCGTCAACCCCGCTTGGTGCCCAGTATCGCTGGTGCAGATGAAAACCTTGAGGACCGTCCTCGTATCGGGATAGATCTGCGTCGGTGGCGTGCCTCCGGTATTGTCGGCCATCCGCTGCATCAATGTGCCGCGAGTCACGCCCAATTCCTTATTGAGATTCTCCTGTTCGAGGAACGGGAGCAATAAGGCCGACCAGCCCCAACTTTCTTCATTCACGTTGGGCATGTCCGTCCAGCCTGAAGGAAACTGATTGTGGATGTCGTGGCGGTGATGGAGTGCCAAGCCTAGCTGACGCAGATTGTTCAGGCACTGTGAGCGCCGGGCCGCTTCGCGGGCGGCTTGGACGGCAGGCAAGAGCAGGCCCACCAGGATGCCGATGATCGCAATCACCACCAAGAGCTCCACGAGCGTGAAGCCGCGCGCGAAACCATGCCTGTGCGTGCGCATGTCCCCTCTCCTCTTGAATATGTTCCCGAGACCAACGGGCGAATAAGAAAAGTTGGTGGTCCCCCAGCGAAGCGCACCGCCCAACGCGCCGATGGATGCGCTGGGGCGGTCGCCGCGTTGCCCTGAATGTAGCAGTTCGTCAGTCGCATTACAACTTTTCGGAGATGGGGGCTCGGGGCTCGGGGTTCGGGGCTAAGGGGGGCGAGGTTCTCAGCTTATTCAACCCTCTAACCGAACCCCGAGCCCCGAGCCCCCTCAAAACCGTCGTCGTAAGTGCCTGTCCGATAATCACTTGCGACGACCAATTTGCCCCTGCCACTGGTTGTGAACCCGGGCCAAAACTGGTAGATTTCAGACTCATAAATTCATGCCAAAAACCGCAGCCACGCTGCTTCTGGAAAGGACTCGCGCTTGGCCAATCCTCCCACGCCCGGCGACGGCGACCAGCCCGCTGATCCGGCTGATTCCGCTGCCATTCCCCCATCCGGCGACGCCGGCCGCCTGATCGACCAGCCGATCGAGGACGAACTGAAAGAAAGCTACCTGACCTACGCGATGAGCGTGATCGTCAGCCGGGCATTGCCGGACGTGCGCGACGGGCTGAAGCCTTCGCAGCGGCGGATTCTGGTGGCGATGAGCGACCTGAATCTCGGCCCGACGGCAGCACGCACCAAGTGTGCCAAGATCTGCGGCGAGACGATGGGCAACTACCATCCGCACGGCCAGGATGTCATTTATCCGACGCTGGTCCGCATGGCCCAGGAATGGAACCTGCGGCACATGCTGGTCGACAAGCAGGGAAACTTCGGCTCGATCGCGGGCCTGCCGCCGGCGGCCATGCGGTACACCGAGGCCCGCCTCTCGCACATCGCGGCCATGATGCTGGCGGACCTCGACCTCGACACGGTCGATTTCACGCCGAACTATGACGAATCGCGCCTCGAGCCGACGGTTTTGCCGAGCAAATTCCCGAACCTGCTGGTCAACGGCACGCAGGGGATCGCCGTCGGAATGGCGACGAGCCTTCCGCCGCACAATCTGAACGAAATTTGCGACGCGCTGGTCAAAGTAATCGACGAGCCGGAAGTTTCGATTGACGAATTACTGGAGATTGTGCCCGGCCCCGACTTTCCCACGGGGGGCATGATTCAGGGCCGCACGGGCATCCGCCGCGGCTATCTGACCGGGCGCGGCACGGTCGTAATCCGCTCGCGGGCCTCGATCGAAGAGCACAAAAAAGACCGCTACCGGATTGTCATCCGCGAAATTCCCTACCAGCAGACGCGCGACGGCGTGCTGGAAAAGATCAAGGAGCTGGTGAACGAAGACAAGGTGAAGGGGATCAGCGAGGTCACCGATATTTCGGACCTCAAGCACCCGGTGCACATCGTAATCGACATCAAGCGCGACGCCGATCCGAACGTCGTGCTCAACCAGCTCTATCAGTTCTCGCCGCTGCAAGACACGTTTTCGGTAATCCTGCTGGCCCTGGTCGACGGCAAGCCGCGGACGCTGACCTTCAAGCAGCTTTTGGAAGAGTTCCTGCGGCACCGGGCGACGGTGATTCGCCGCCGGACGCAGTTCCTGTTGGGCAAGGCCCGCAAGCGGAAGCACACGGTCGAGGGGCTGCTGTTGGCCCTGGCCAACATCGACGAGATCATCCGCCTGATCCGGGCGAGCAAGACCCAGGCCGAGGCCAAGGCGGCCCTGATGGGAGTCGAAGCCCCGGCCAGCATGATGCAACGGGCCCTGGGGGAGGACGGATTCAAAATCTTTCAGGACGAGCAGGGCGTGGCCGACGTCTACCGGCTCTCGGCGGTGCAGGCCGAGGCGATCCTGCGGATGACGCTTGGGCAGCTGGTGAACCTCGAGCAACAGAAGCTGGCCGACGAACACGCCGAGCTGCTCAGAGAGATTAACGAATACCTCCGGATTCTCAGCGACGAGGCGAATATCCTGGCGATCATCAAGGACGACCTGGCCGAGCTGAAGAAGAAGTACGGCGACGAGCGGCGAACCGAAATCAGCGGCGAGGAGATCGGCTCGGTCGATGTCGGCGACCTGATCACCGAAGAGATGATGGTCGTGTCGATCTCGCACAAGGGGTACATCAAGCGCACTCCGTCGAGCGTTTATCGGGCCCAGCGCCGCGGCGGCAAGGGGCTGATAGGGGCCGAAACCGAAGAGGAAGACCCCATCGAGCACCTGTTCGCCGCCAGCACGCACGACTACCTGCTCTTCTTTACCACGCGGGGCAAGGTCTATTGGCAGAAGGTCTATGACCTGCCGGAGCTGAAGCGCGACGCCCGCGGCCGGGCGATCGTGAACCTCTTGAATCTCGCCGAGGGGGAGAAGGTCGCCGAGTGCCTGGCCATTCGCGATTTCGATCGTGCGGGCCACTACCTGATGATGGCCACCCGCAAGGGGCTGGTGAAAAAGACGCCGCTGGTCGACTACAGCCGGCCGAAGAAGGGGGGCATCATCGCGATCAAGCTCCGCGAGGACGACGAGCTGGTTGATGTGGTGGTGGCCAAGGACGGCGACGAAGTGGTGATGTCGTCGGCCCGCGGGCAGGCGATCCGCTTCTCGCAATCGCTGGCCCGCGCGATGGGCCGCGTCTCCTCCGGCGTCATCGGCATTCGCCTGCGTGGCGACGATCAGGTGGTGGGCATGGTCATTGCCGATCCGACGGCCACGCTGCTGACCGTGTGCGAGAAGGGCTACGGCAAGCGGACGCCGTTCGGGCCGAATGCGGAGGCGGGGCTGGGGGCTCGGGGCTCGGGGCCAGGGGGAGAGGAGACTGGGGACCGGGAGAGCGAGGCAGTTGATCAAGGGACAAGTGCCGAGCCGTTGTCCGATTCTGCCGACGAAGACCTTGGACCTGGGACCTTGGACATTGGACAACCGGAAGACGACAGCGAGGAATCCTCATCCAGTCAGCGCTATCCGACGAAGGGCCGCGGCGGCATTGGTGTCCGCGACATCAAGACGACCGAGCGCAACGGCCCGGTGATCGGCATCGCCCGCGTCGATGACCGCGACGAAGTGCTGATGATGACCGCCCGCGGCAAAATCCAGCGGATCAAGGCGGCCGACATCAGCGTCATCGGCCGCAATACGCAGGGCGTGCGGATCATGGCCCTGGACGAGGGGGACACGCTCGTAGCAGTCGTCCGAGTGCCGCCGGAAGAAGTCGCGCCGTAGCACACCGGCGCGATCGCGCGTCTTGCTGGACCATTGGGCATTGGGGTGGCTACGATGAACCACCATGAGCGGCGTCACGCAAATCCTGGCGGCGATCGACCGCGGCGAGCCTCAAGCCGCCGAGCAACTCCTGCCGCTGGTGTATGACGAGCTGCGAAAGCTGGCGGCAGTTCGGCTGGCGCAGGAACGGCCGGGCCAGACGCTCGACGCGACGGCGCTCGTGCATGAGGCGTATTTGCGCTTGGTAGGTCCCGCCGGCCCGGCGGCACTTGATGCGGGCGCGGACTCACAACCTAAGTCCCGCCCGGCAGTCGAGACCTGCTGGAACGACCGCGTTCATTTCTTTCGGGCCGCAGCCGAAGCGATGCGGCGCGTGCTCGTTGACCATGCCCGCCGCAAGCGGAGTGACAAGCGGGGCGGCGGGCGCAGCCGCGTGGAGTTGGTGGACCCGCCGGCACGGCAGTCGCTAGCGGACGAAGATGTCGTGGCGATCAGCGAAGCACTCGCCAGGCTCCAGCAGCACGACCCGGTCAAGGCCGAGCTGGTCAAGCTGCGCTACTTCGCCGGGCTGACGCTGGTTGAGGCCGCCGAAGTGCTGGGCATCTCGCGCGCAACCGCCGATCGCTATTGGGCTTACGCCAAAGTGTGGCTGTACCGCGAGCTGCGGCCTGCGGGGGACGGCACAAAGGGTTGACTGCGGCGACAAGAAAATGTGAGGCGCGCCGGCTCGATTTTTCGCTTCTTCTGCTGGATCACCATGCCCCAGGCCAGCCATGACCACTTCCCTCCGCGATCCCGAATCAGTTTTCTGGGCCGCCTTGAACCTGAAGTCGCCTGCCGAGCGGGCCAAGTACCTCGACCAGGCTTGCGGCGACGACGCTTCGCTGCGGGCCGAGGTGGATGCCTTGCTGGCCGATCATCCCAAGGTCGCACGCTTCCTCGAGCAGCCGGCGATCGCCTCGGGCGAGGACCTGACGCTCCACCAGCCGCTGCTGGAGCGCCCCGGCACGGTGATCGGCCCTTACAAGCTCGTGGAGCAGATCGGCGAAGGGGGCTTTGGGGTTGTCTTCATGGCCCAGCAGACCGAGCCGGTCAAGCGGCTGGTCGCGCTCAAGGTCGTCAAGCCGGGCATGGATTCGCGGCAGGTGATCGCCCGCTTCGAGGCCGAGCGGCAGGCGCTGGCCCTGATGGATCACGTGAACATCGCCCGCGTCCTTGATGGCGGCGCCACCGAAAACGGCCGGCCGTACTTCGTCATGGAGCTGGTCCACGGTGTGCCGATTACCAATTACTGCGACGACAACCAACTGACGCTGCGACAGCGGCTCGCGCTGTTCCTGCCGGTCTGCCAGGCGATCCAGCACGCCCACCAAAAGGGAATCATCCACCGCGACATCAAGCCGTCCAACGTCATGGTCACGCTCTACGACGGCAAGCCGGTTGCCAAGGTGATCGACTTTGGCGTGGCCAAGGCAACCGAGCAAAAGTTGACGGAGCGGACGCTGTTCACGCAGTACGGCACCCTGGTCGGCACGTTGGAGTACATGAGCCCGGAGCAGGCGGAGACGAGCGCCCTGGGGGTCGATACCCGCAGCGACATCTACTCGCTGGGCGTGCTCTTATACGAGTTGCTGACGGGCAGCACGCCGCTGACTCACAGGCGGATGAAGGAGGCGGCATACGGCGAGATTCTCCGCATGATCAAGGAGGAGGAGCCGCAAAAGCCGAGCACGCGCGTAAGCGAATCCGGCCAAGCGCTGGCGTCCATTTCGGCGCAGCGGCGCATGGAGCCTGCCAAGCTGGCGAAACTGATCCGCGGCGAACTGGACTGGATCGTGATGAAGACGCTGGAGAAAAACCGCAACCGCCGCTATGAAGCCGCAAGCGCCCTAGCCATCGACCTTCAGCACTATCTGAACGATGAACCTGTCATCGCCTGCCCGCCGTCGGCGGTCTATCGACTGCGCAAATTCGTTTGGCGGAACGCGCGTTCCCTGGCAACTGCGGCGCTCCTTCTGATCCTGTTCTTGATCCTCGTGGCCGGTATCCCCGTGTTGGCAATCTTGCGGATGGAGCGTGACTGGGCTCGGGCCCAAAAGACGAGAGCACAACGGGCAGAGCAAGAGGCCCGTGTCCTGCTTCACCGGGCACAAGCGGCCGAGCGCGGGGCCACGATCCAATCCCATTTGCTCCAAGCGACGAAACATCGCCGAAGTGGCGAAAGGGGGCAACGCTTTGAGGCGCTTGCCGAGGTGCAGAAGGCCGCCGGCCTTGAGCCGAACGCGGAGATGCGCCTCGCGTTGCGCAATGAGGCAATCGCTTGCCTGGCCCTGACCGATGTCCGCACGATCCAGAAATTGGAGGCGGACAATGCGGCGGGGAGCAGTTTCGACGTCAATCTGGAGCGTTACGCCATCAGCGCTCGTGACGGGACCATCAGTCTCCGCCGCCTTGCAGATAATCAGGAGCTACATCGCTTGGCTGGGCCCGCTGCACCCCGTGGGGAGCGGAACCCCGCGCTTTCGCGATTCAGTCCCGACGGCCGATTCCTGACCGCGGTCCACTCCACTTTGCCACCGGGCTTGTGCCGAGTCTGGGACCTGGACCGCCGCGCAGTCATCTGCGAGGTGCCTGGTGGCGGGTATCCCGATATCAGCGCGGACGGTCGCCGCGTTGCGATCCCGCAGCAGGACGGGGCCATCTACTTTTACGAACTCCCCACCGGCGCACAATTGAAGCGCCTGGAGGTCCGGGCGTTGCCAAAGCCCAACCGGGTGCGGTTTCATCCGCAGGATGGCCAGAGGTTTGCCGCGTCCGGCGTCAACGGTGCTGACGTATTTCTTTGCAATCTGAACACGGGCGACGTGGAGCGCCGACTGCATCATAACGGCAAAGTGTATGGTTATGTCTGGAATTTGGAGGGTACGCAGCTCGCCGTCGGCTGGGCCGACTCTGCGCAGGCGCTCTACGAGACCTGGGTCTGGGACGTCGCTACGGGCCAGCGGCGCACCATCCTCGAAGGGCATCGGGCCGAGGCCAGCCCTGTTGGCTTCAATCGGACCGGCGACATGCTGGCCACGTCAAGTTGGGACAACACGACTCGTCTCTGGGATGCCGGCGGCAGGCAGGTATTCAGCGTACCAACAGGCGGGTGGGGCGGCGATCTGGGTTTCGCCGCGCGGCTGCGGGGCGACGGCAGACGTCTGGCCATCACGGACCCCGGGGCTGTGGTGATTCATGAAGTGGTCCCATCGCGCGAATGCCGCGCTTTCTACGGACATCGCGGCGGCAAAGGACCCTACGCTGTGCAAGCCAGCGCCAATGGTCAGCTCCTGGTTGCTGCGAGCGACGACGGAGTTCGGCTCTGGGACCTGGTCAACGGGCGGGAACTGGCTCACCTGAAAGAGGGCGTGAGCATGTGGGCCTTTTTTGATCCCGCCGATGACGCACTATTCACCACTGGCAAGGGCAGGCTCCGCCGCTGGCCCTTGACAACAAACCCTCGGGACAACGAGGTGCGTGTCGGGCCTCCGGTCACTCAGTGCACGTCCAGCGCGGCAGCGGGCTTTTTCCAGGCTTGCGCCAGCCTCGACGGCAAGTTGCTGGCCGCCATTGCCGCTGCTGGCGAAATTCTCGTCGTGGATCGAAAGACAGGGACGAGGAAGGTGCTGCGCGATGGGCGGCCGAGTCTCTCGGAGCTCAGGATCAGCCCGGATGGGAAATGGCTGGCGAGCGCGGCGTACGGACTTGAGGGACTCAAGCTCTGGAATCTAGAGCGCGAGGAACCGGTCATAGAGCTGAACGCGGCCGCGACTCCACCAGCTTTCAGTCCAGACGGCAAGCGACTGTTAACGTATTTTGCCGGCCGCCTCGTCTTTTGGAATGTCGGCTCGTGGAAGCCCGGCCTGGAAATCACCGCGGATCGGCCGCGCGGGAACCCTGCTTTCTCGCCCGACGGAACTCTGCTGGCGGTCACCTATCCCAATCGTGTGCAACTGCTCGACTCCGCGACTGGGCGCCACCTGGCGACGCTCGAAATGCCTGCACCCGTTGATCCCGTCACACCGGCGTTCACTCCCGACGGCGCCCAATTGGCAGTGGCATGTCAGAGCCAGGTGATCCAGCTCTGGGACCTGCGCCTGATCCGCCAGCAATTGGCGGCGATGGGCCTCGACTGGGAATTGCCGGATTATCCGCCGGCGGACACGAACCATCAGCGCGCCTCTCCATTGCGGGTGACGGTGCTGACCGAGGAGGCAAGTGCTGGAACAGAATTTGGTTCGCACTAGCGCCGCGAGGCAAGTTCTCGGCGCATGGTGCGATTGAATGACGAAGAATGCTTGCTGGAACGAAAGCGGCCGGTGAGGCCTACCGACCAAGGCAATCCTCACCGGCCTGATGTGTGGGACGGATTTCAAATCCGTCCTACGGGCATCGCTCGGGCGCTCGGTTTGCGCGCCTGAGGCGATGGCGTTTTCATTGTAGCAGACCTCAGGAGAAGTCCCATGAAGAGCATGCTTTGCGTCACGCTCGCGGCAGCGCTATTGCCTCTCCTCTCAGCCAGCAATAGCCAGGCCGACGAGGTTCCAGTCTCCGGTCAAATTGTTGGAGCCGTCTTTGTGGACCCCGGCGAGTTCTCGATCAACCCCGGTGGCATCGTGATTGTTCGCGGACAGGTCACCGACGAGTTCCTGACGGGAGACCTGGCCGGCACGATTCGCGTCACATCGACGTTTATTGGCAACACGAATACATTCGAAGGCATCCTGTTCGGCGCCATCGACTGGAAGGATCCGAACAGCGACGGCGGATTCAGAGGACCATTTCTGGGAGCGGTGTCGGGCTTCTTCTTCGACGGCCACTGGTCGCTGCACGGCTATGGGACGCACCAGGGCCAGACGGCCCTGATCGACAACTTCGGTCCCTTCAGCCTGCCGCAGGTTTATGAGGGGGTGATCCTCTCGCCCAACGGCCCCTGATCGTTAGGCACTCCCGTGAATACCATTTTGCCCGCCTCGTCCCTGGCGCTGTGGCTCTGCGTGCTGCTGCTGGGGTTCCTGCTCCTGGGCACGCTGCGGACAATGGGCCTCGTGAGTTGGCGGCTGGAGTAGCTGAAGGCGACGACACCCCGCACGCACATCCCGTCGCAGATCAACGCGGGCGACCAGCCGCCGGCCCAGCCGGATGATGAGGCACAGCGCCGCTTCCGCGCCGAGGCCGCCGAAATGCTGGGGATGGAGAAGGTGAGCGGCGCGGCACCGCGGCCCTGAGGCCGATATAATAAGGGCCAAGCGGAGGTTGTACGCCATGCCCGTCCATGACTGGAAGCGAGTGCCTTCAGGGCTGTTCCATCACTTTCATCAGCAATGGATAGCGGAACTATGTGCGCGCTTTAACGCCCGCGGGCTGCCTCGGGGATACTACGCGATGATCGAGCAATCGGCATCGGGCGTCGTGCCGGACATTCTGACCTTGGAACATAGCAAAGCCGGCTCGGGTGACGATGAGCATGAAGCTCTAGGGCTGGCGGTCGCGACGGCTCCTCCTCAGACCCGCTTTGTGATGTCGGCCGAGAACGAACTGTATGCAGCCAGGGCAAACCACATCGCGATTCTGCGCCCTCTGGGCGATGTCGTGGCCGTGCTCGAGATCGTCTCGCCTGGCGACAAGGACAGCCGCCACGCGCTGCGGTCGTTTGTCGAAAAATCGCTGGAGTTTTTGCAAAGGGGAATTCATTTGCTCGTCGTGGACCTGTTGCCGCCGACGCCGCGCGATCCGCAGGGAATTCATGGAGCCATTTGGCAAGAGATCCGCGACGAGCCATTCGCGCTGCCGCCCGACGACCCGCTGAAGCTGGCTTCTTATTCGGCGGGTCCCGTCAAAACGGCCTATGTCGAGCCGGTGGCGGTCGGCGACGAATTGCCGGCAATGCCTTTGTTTCTAGGCTTGTCGCGGCACATTCCCGTGCCGCTGGAAGAAACCTACGCGCACACCGTGTCGCTCTGCCCCGAGCCGATGCGCGAGATGCTCCAGCCCGCTGGATAATCAAATCATCTCGCTCGATCAGACCGCGCCGCAGCGGTTAAAACCTTCGCGACCTGCGCAAATTCTCGGAAGGCGACCGCGGATTGCGCGGACAACGCGGATCAGGCAACTCCCTCAGGATCGGCCGAGAAATAACTTCCCGAGCTGGCCGCCACCGGGCTTGCCCCGGGGCAAGCCCGGTGGTGACCGCCAAATTGGAGAAATCATATTCCAGCCAATCCTCAGTCGTTTATCCGTGTCATTCCGTGTTCCATCCGTGGCTAAGCTTCTCTTGCAAATTGCGCAACAGGGGCAATCTGGGGAGACAACCTTTTTGGCGCGAGACGCGTGTCGTAATTACCGGCCGGTTTCCGCCAAATCCCGGTTTGCGATTTGCCGATACCCCGTTATAAGTCCGCCGGCGGGCCGGATTTTGCTTTATAGCAGGCAGCGGCCTGGCCGGGGAATCCTCGTAGCCATTTGCCGCATGACGAGCCTTTCCGTCGCCGTCGTGGTGCCAGTTTACAATCGCGCCACGAGCGTGCTCCCGACGCTGGAAAGCATTGCCGCTCAAACGGCGCCGCCGCAGCGGCTGGTCGTCGTCGATGACGGATCGCGCGACGATTCGGCCGCAGCGGTCAAGCGCTGGATCGACCAGCGGCGGCTTGCCTTTGACGCCCGGGTCCTGTGCAAGCCCAATGGGGGCGTTTCTTCCGCCCGCAACCGCGGCATCCGCGAGTGCGGCGACTGCCAGTGGTTCGCGTTCCTAGATTCCGACGACTGCTGGCCAGATGATTTTTTAGAGCGGGCGGGCCGCGCGCTGGCGGAGCAACCGACGGCCGTTGCCGCTTCCGCCGATCGGATGTTTGTCGAAGAGACAACCGGCGCGGTGCGGCGGTTTGACCTGGCGGAGCTGTCCGCCTGCCCGGCCCTGTGGATGCTTCGCTGGGGAGCGGCAATCAGCTCCTGCTCGGTGATCCGTGCCGATCTGGTGCGCGAATTTGGCGGATTCCCCGAACATCTGGTGACCGGCGAAGATGCCTCGATATACCTGCCCATCAGCCTGCGCGGCGCTTGGCTCCACTTGCCCGGCCAGCCGGCCCGGTTCGTTCGCCGCGCCCCCCAGCCCGGCGGCGAAGAGGCCTCGCTCAGCCGCAAGTTCACCGATAACCACCGCCGCTGGGCCCGCATTTACGAGGAATTCTTCACGCGGCTGGGCCACGACGACCTCAAGCGATTCAGCTCGCGCAGAAGAATTCGCCGCTTGCTCTCCGATCGCTGGGCGAAAGCGGGACAAGAGCTGGAACGCCACGGACAGCTACTCGCCGCCGCAGCGTGCTACGCCCGGGCCATCCGCTGGCGGCCCGGTAAATGGGACCGTTGGAAAGCGTTGATCCGCATGCCTGTCGGTGCGGTGCTCCCGTCCGCTCGAAGGGCCGCCTAGGCCGCCCTCCGCCAGGCGCGCGTGGCCGCGGTCCGCCGGCAGACGGTCAGCTCGCCCGACTGGCTCACCTTGAAGGGCCGGCCCCGAATGGCGCGGAAGAAGACCTGCCGGCACTCGTCGTCGTGCAGCTCGATCACCAGGTTCTCCACGGCGTCGAGCCACGCCTCGTAGTTTTCCGCAAAGACGTATCGTTCGGCCGCTTCGATGTCGATCTTGAGGACCGAGATGGTCGGATAGCCGGCGTCGGCCAGAAGCGACGCGATATCGACGGCGGTCATTTGGGGCGTTTCATCGGCCCGCGCCTCGCGGACCTGCACCGACCACTCGCGGCCGTCGCGAAAGGGCACTTCCGAGAACACCAGCCCCGCCGGCCGCGGCCAGACGCCCGAGCGAATCGTCCGCGCGCGATTGCCGTAAGGGGCCAGGTTCCGCACGAGCTGCGCGTAGTTGCCCTCGTCGGGCTCGACAGCGATCACGCGGCACGAGGGAAACCGGCTCAGGAACCAGGCCGACGAATAGCCGACGTTGGCGCCGCAATCGATGACCAGCTGCACGTCGCGCGCCGCCTCGAGGCAGGAGTATTCACGTTCCAGGAAGATCTGCCGAAAGACATCGAGGTCGCTCGTTCCGGGCCGCACCCACAGACCGTGCTGGCAATCTTTGCTATAGAGACGGTAGGGGCGCGACAGGCCGAGCACGCGCTCGCGCCACCGCTGCCAGCGGAGCCACCTGGCCGGCCACCAACCGAGGACGGAGCGGAGCATCGGAAAGCTGCCAAACGGGGACCTGATCCCCGAGAGCGTCGCAGGACCGGGAGTGCGTGGACTGGGAATGGTCATGGGCTGGGGCGAAGTGTGACACGATGCGGCAGGACCCTCAAGAGCGATTCGGCCGCTTGACCACGCATGCGCATCCCCGTAAACCATCCAATCGACCGCTAGCGTCCTCTTATCATCACCGATTATGGATCGCATCCCCGTCCAGCGGGCCCTCATCAGCGTCAGCGACAAGACCGGCCTGGCAGAACTCGCTCGCGGCCTGGTCGCGGCTGGCGTCGAACTCTACAGCACGGGGGGAACTCGGGCCTTCCTCCTCAAGCTGGGGATCGATGTCCGCGATGTCGCCCGCTATACCGGCTTTCCTGAGATGATGGAGGGGCGTGTCAAAACGCTGCATCCAAAGATTTTCGGCGGAATTCTCTGCCGGCGCGACAACCCCGACGACATGCAGTCGGTTAGCGAGCACGACATCGCCACGTTCGAGCTGGTCGTCGTCAATCTCTATCCTTTTCAGCAGACCATCGCCAAACCGGGCGTGACAGCGGCCGAAGCGATCGAGAACATCGACATCGGCGGGCCCAGCCTGGTGCGGGCGGCGGCGAAGAACCACTCTTTTGTCGCCATCGCGACCAGCCCCGAGCAATACGCGGAGATTCTGGACGAGATTCAAGCGGGGGGCACGACCCTGGCCCTACGGCAGAAGCTCGCGGGTGCGGCCTATACCAGCACAGCGGCGTACGATACGACCATCAGCAGTTGGTTTGCAGGCCAGGACGATGATTCGCTCTTCCCGCCCACACTCTTCATCTCGCTCGACAAGCAGGCCGATCTGCGCTATGGCGAGAATGCCCACCAGCAGGCCGCCGTCTATGTCGATCGGGCGGCCCACGGCGTCAGCCTGGTGAGGGCGCGCCAGCTTAGCGGCAAGGACCTCTCGTACAACAATCTGCTCGATCTGGACAACGCGCTGGCCATCGTGCGTGCGTTTGCCGAGCCGGCCGCCGCGGTGATCAAGCACAATAATCCCTGCGGCGCTGCGGTCGGCGCCGACCTGGCCGAAGCCGCCCGCAAAGCGCTCGACGGCGATCCGCTCAGCGCGTTCGGGGGCGTGCTGGCCTTCAATCGAGTCGTTGATGCGGCTACGTCGGAATTGCTGGCCACGCCGGGCCTGTTTATCGAGGCCATCGTGGCTCCTGAGTTCGACCCGGCAGCGCTGCAAATCCTGACCACGCGGCCCAAGTGGAAAGCGAATGTCCGGCTGATGGCGGCCGGCCCGCTCGATTCTTCTCCATCAGCGATCAACTACCGGCACATCGAAGGGGGAATGCTCGTGCAGGAGGCCGATGTGCAGGCCGATCCCGAGAAAGAATGGAAGATTGTCACGCACTCGTCGCCGCCCGGCGAGCTGATGCCCGATTTGCGCTTCGGCTGGGCTCTGGTGCGGCACGTGAAGAGCAACGCGATCGTGCTGGCCAAGGGGCGCTCGCTCATCGGCTGCGGCGCTGGCCAGATGAGCCGCGTCGATTCGGTCGAGATAGCAATTCAGAAGGCCGGCCCGCGAGCAGCCGGTTCGATCCTCGCGTCCGACGCGTTCTTTCCATTCGCCGACTCCATCGCCAAGGCAGCCGCGGCGGGCATCGCGGCGATCATCCAGCCGGGCGGCAGCGTGCGGGACGATGAAGTAATCGCGTCATGCAACGAGCATGGGATCGGGATGATCTTTACGGGCCGGCGGCATTTCAAACACTGAACCCAAGTGCGGAATGCGGAATTCGGATTGCGCAATCGCGATGCTCACGCCCGAATTTCTACTCTGGTCGCTCGAATATCGCTGCCCGCTGCGGGCGCTGGAGGATGGCAGCGACCCGGAGCGGACGGAGCGGCAGCTGCGCGCCAGCCGCGCGGTCAGCGATGCCCGGCATGAAGGGCGCGTGTTCGAGGGAATCGCCGTCGATCCGCCCAACGGATTTCGGATCGACGACGCACTGGCCATCTACGGGGGCGAAGAGGCGGCCCGCCGCGCGTGCAGCGATTGTCCGGCCAACGCTCTGGCCGGCGACGACCATCCGCTGTTTCGCGGCGGCCCGGCACAAACGTCGCCCCAACTGGCCGGCTGCTATGGCCTGGTGCGCTTGCCCGACGAGCCGGCGCGCGTCCATCTGGCAATTGAACAAGGGATCGCCAAAGCCTACGGCTCCAATCCATGGGAAGACCTGGGCTCCGCCACGACGCCGCGCTGGTACGGGCTGTGGCTCGACTCGCCGCTCGACTCCGAGCACTTGTTGGTGCGATACAACGTGCTGGCGGCCGCGCCGATTGACGATGCCGCCTGCCGCCGGGGCATCGCCGACTTACTCGTCGCGCTGAATGTGGCGTTCAATGCGGGCCTGCGGCTGCACGTTCGGCTTTATCCGCCCGGCCGCGTGGAGGGAACGTCGTGGCGACTGGTGCCCCATTGCCCACGGTGCCAGGGGCCCTGGACCGCCAGTGGAAATCGCTGCGCGGTTTGCGGGTATGTCGGCCATCCCGCGCCGGACAAGAAACGCCGCGCCCGCGGCACGCGCCCTTACTATCCGCTCGATCGCCTGCTGGGCGGCGCCCTGCAAGCAGCCCACTTTATGTCTCGCTACGACTCGCTGCGAGCGCGCGAGCGACCGCCGGGTCAGCCGCCAGTCCCTCTTCCGCCAGCGCCGCGAAATAGTCGCCCGGGTGATTGAGATTCTTGAGTGTCGAGAGGCCCGGATCGACGGCAGCCAGTTCGCTGACCGGCACGCGGCACGTGGCGGCCCGGTCGAACAAATACACTGGCCGAAGCTGATCGGCCGCCAGCAGCTGGGCAATCATGGCCGCGATGCTGGTCCGATAGACCGCTGCCAGCGGATGGTGGAACTGGCCGTGGGCGGGCACGGCGATTTCATGACCGCCCAGCCTGGAAATCATCTCCCGCACAAATGCAGGGGACAGCAGCGGCACATCGCAGCTCGTGGCATAGGCGGCGTCGCAATGCGGCGCGAGCGCGGTCAGCCCGGCGAGCAGGCCCTCCAGCGGCCCGCGTCCCTCGCGCTTGTCGCGGGCCACGATCACTTCGGCCGGCAGCGGCGGCAGCTCCTGGCCGGGCGCGGCCACGACCGCAATCGGCGATACTTCCTGCGCCACAAGCCGCACAACGCGCTGGAGCATCAGCTCCGGCCCGAAGGGGAGCGTGGCCTTGGCCAGGCCCATCCGCGTGCTCTTGCCGCCGCAGAGAACTAAACCACCGGTTTTGATTTCAGATTTCAAATTTCAGATTTCAGATTTACAGTCGCCCGGATGCACCCGACCAATGCAGTTATACTTTGCTTCTTCCTCCAAATCTGAAATCTGAAATTTGAAATCTGCAATCCAGTGCCCCCGCGGTTTTTGCTGATCGGTCCCAGGGCCAACGCCAAGTCCGCTAACCCCGCCGGCGATGCGACGAATCGCGGCGCAGGCTGCGAGGACTGCGGGTCCGGCCGGTGTGCGGGGCCGACGCGATGCCCGAATCGTCCGCGCCCGCCGAGCCGTCCGCCGAGTCCTCCGAATCCTCGTCCAGAGCCTCGTCGTCGTGCACGACCACCAGCTGCGGTGGTCCGGCGGCTGGCTGCTCGCCGGCGGGTGGCCGGGAATCCTGGCCCGATTTCTTGCGCGGCTTGAACATGGCGCCCAGCGGGCCGGCGAGCAAGGCGGGGAAGAAGATCAGCTCGGCAATCGCCCCCATCCATAGAATGACCAGCATCAGCACGCCGAACCGCTGCGTCGGAGTGAAGGTGCTGACCGCGAAGATCGACAGGCCCAGGCCGCTGATCGTGGCGGCCTGGATCGTGGGCGTGGCGCAGTGCTTATAGGCCTCAACGATCGCCTGCTTGCGGTCGCCGGTGCGGTCGAGGGCATCGCGGAACCAGTTGAGGTAGTGGATGGTGTCATCCACCGCGACCCCCAGCGCGATGCTCGCGGTCATCATCGAGCCCACGTCGACGTCGATCCCCAGCCAGCCCATGCCGCCGAAGACCATCACGATCGGCAGGACGTTGGGGATCATCGCCACGATCCCCGCGCTGAAACTGCGA
>JAKEHX010000455.1 GCA_022614795.1 Planctomycetaceae bacterium
GGCTGGGTCGTCGGCCAGCTTCTGGACCAAATCAGCCGGCCGCAGCGGGATGAAGTGCTCCCGCGGGTGCGTGCTGGCGGATTGGTCAGGCGAAGTGGGCATGCTAGCTATGGGGAACGCCTAGCTGTAGGGAACGCCCTCCGTGGCTTTCCGCTGACGGGAGGGGAGTTGGCACCGGATTAGATCGACATACGCGCAATTCGATCCATAGGAAAGTGGAATGGACCGGTGCGCTGCGAATTGCCCCCTTTGCCGCAATTGCGCAGTGTTACTGGGGAGCCGCCTGCCCGTCGTCGCCTGGCGGCTCGTTCGGCGGCATGAAGGGGAATTCGCCAGCGCCGGGGGGCGAGCCAAACGGATTAGTCCCCGGCGGCTGATATTTTGGAAACGGCGGCTTAGGCGGGAAGAGCTTGCGGAACAATTCCAACAGCCCGATCACCGCCAGACTGAAGGCAATGATGCCCAGCGTTCCAAGCCACTGGTAGGGCTGCCGTATGGCGAGGCTCAAGAGTGCCAGGATGACGCTGACGGCGGTGATCAGGATGAAGATCCCGCGCAGCGAAAACTGGCTTCCTGATGGAGCGGTAGACGGCTGGTCGCTCATGGGGCAGCCTCAGCTGGGACGCGCACGGCCACGCGCGGGGCTGGCCGCGGGCGATCTTGTTGCTCGTAGGGCCTTTCTTCGCTCGGCCTTTCTTGTGGTTCCTCGTTTTCGGCCTTGCGGCGCATGCCTTCCAGCACGTGCCCATGCAGCGTGTGGATCACCTGGCGCTCGATCGGCTCCCAGATCCAGGCAGGCGTCAGCTTGCGCTGGTACCGCGTGGTCAAAGTGATTCGCGACTGGCGGGCGCCGACCGGCTCGATCTCAAAGCTGCCGTCCTTGAGGTTGGCATAGTTCTCGCTACGCATGACAACCTCGACGACTTCGAACGACAATTTTCGCAGTGGCTGGACCTGGCTGATCCGCTTGCTGATTGTGCCGCAGTTATAAAAGCAGCGTACGATCTCCCCTTCTCGCTGCTTGTTTCCCTCGCTGCGGATCGGCTTGGGCAGAGCGAGATGCAGGAGCCACGGAGGCGAGTGCTGCACGTCCTCATAAAACATGATGGCGTTCCAGGCCTCTTCGGGCGTGGCGTCCACGGTCAATCCGGTTTGCACCACCGCAATCTCGTGCCGGCGGGGAAATGCCGATTCAATCTGCTGGCCGATCAGCGGCATCGCGCCGATCAGCCACACGTACCAGCGGAAGTACCAGGCATGATCCCAACGGGTGGCGATGAGGATCGCCCGCAGGAGAACGCCGCAGAGCAGGCCGACAAACGTTGGCACCAGGAAGATGATGCCCAGCGTGAATCCGCAAAAGATGCCGGCCAGGTCCATCACGATCAGCGTGAAGATGACCGTCGCGATCGTCAGGATTGCCAGGAAGACCAGGGCCCAGGTTTGGACGCGCGTGGCGTAGCCGAGAATCGCGCCGAAGCTGACCGGCACGGCGAAGAACAGGGCGTATCCCATTTCTCCCGTCTGCAGGCAGCCGGCGTACGCGAGCGTACCCACTGTCACCGAAAGCAGAAAGCCGGGGAGCCAGAATTTCCACCGCGAGCTGCTGCGGTGGGAGGCGTAGGTTTCCGGACGTGCAGGATCATATTGCAGGCCGCAGGTCGGACAAATTGCCGGGCGCTCGGCTGGCGGCAGCTCGGCGGCACAGCGGAGGCAGCAGATCGCCGCGGGTGTCGCCGGTTCCGATTCCGCTGCTTTGCTCACTTCACAGCCCTTTCCGCAGCAGGCGGGAGTGTTCGAGACAGACGAGCCGAATCCACAGCCGGCCTATCCATACGGGGACCAGCCGCGACGTCCACCGGCCTCGAACCCGAATCGTCAGCCGCGACATGGAAGGAGAGTCCTGCGGCTCCAGCACGGGCTCGATCTGGACCTCGAAGACATGCGGAAAACCAGTGTGCGGTCCGCGAGCCGAAAGATCGCTAAACGAATAGCCGGAGTTTTCGCGCCAGGCGAGAATGCGCCCGAACCGCAGGAATCGCCAACCAAAGGCGTTGTGCGAAAGGGTCAAATCGACGCCGGCAGCCGGCGAGTCGCGCATCAGAATGACCTTGTCGTGAAACGGGTCGATCGTCAGGAATCGCGGCAAGTCGCGAATCTGCTGCCAGAGACGATCCGCAGACTGCTTGACGATCAAGTCGATAGCGATGTCCACGCTCCGCCTTTGGCCGCCTGCACAACTTACCTTGGTGCTGACCACGTGCGAGCTTTGCCCGTGTCCCTGCTCCAGCAACCGCTTGGCATGTTCAGCACTGAGCAGACATAAAACGATGCCGGCGGCGATTTGCACAGTGCTGGGCCAGTCCTCTGTGCCCGCACGCTGTCCGAAGTGAGTCAGCGCCGCCACCAGGCCGGCAGTGACCGCGAACCAGGGCAAGCAAGTCCAGCTCCGTGCCGCCAATTGGCCTGCCCCCGGCACGCAGGCCGAGAGCATAAACGCGGTCCATTTGCTCATCGCGGTCATGGCTGGCCCCTTGGGAGCTAGTACCGAAGGTCGGCGACTATAATAACCGTCAGCCGTCCCATTTCGCTCCAGAATTTCGCGACAACGCGTCGCGGCAATGCCCATCATGCCCGCACCAAGTGCCGTCGTGTTCGACCTCGACGGCCTAATGTTCAATACCGAAGAGTTGTATGTCGAAGTGGGGACGGAGCTGCTTGGCCGTCGCGGCCACCCGTTCACGCTGGAACTGGAAGACCAGATGATGGGCCGGCCCAGCCGCGTGGCCCTGCAAATCATGATCGAAACGCACAGGCTCAGCGCGACGGTTGAGGAGCTGCTGGCCGAGACCGACGAGATCTTTCCTGGAATCCTTGACAAGCGGCTCGCGCCGATGCCGGGCCTGGTTGACCTGCTGGCGGCTTTGGAGCGGCTCGGCATTCCCAAGGGCATCGCCACCAGCAGCCGGCGGACGTTCGTCCAGCGAGTGCTCGATAAATTCGAATATGAGCCGCGCTTTGCCCCGATCCTGACCAGCGAGGACATCACGGAAGGCAAGCCGCACCCGGAGATCTATCTCACGGCAGCCGCTCGTTTGGGAATCGCGCCGGCCGAGATGCTCGTGCTGGAGGACAGCCAGAACGGCTGTCGGTCGGCGGTGGCCGCGGGGGCGATTGCGATCGCCGTGCCCGGCCCACACAGCCGCCGGCACGATTTTACGGGCGCGACGCTGGTGGCCGAATCACTAACGGATCGGCGGATTTACGAACTGCTGGGAGTTCCATAGATCCCGATTTGGAGATTGAACCTAAGCGCCGCTCGACCTCGCCTCTTCGATGCTCTTCGGAGGTAGACGGAGTCGAATCGCGGCTGCTACGGCTAACTTGGACCGATGCGTGCGCCACCAAAGAATCAACAGCAGAAGTCCCGCCACATATCCGACAATCGTTAGGAGCACGAGCACCATAAAGGCCCGATCCGAAGGAATCGTCGAAGTTGCAAACGTGACTGACAGCGAAATTGCGACCGACAAAAGCGAAATCGCGAAATTCAAAAACAGCGAGTCGGGCGGACCTCTTTCCAGGAGTTCCAGCTCCGACTCCGTGATTTCGTAAAGAGTCAACTCGCCAAAAGGGGCGCGTCGAACTGCGGGCAAGAACTCCTGGCGAGTAGGTGGCAGCTTCAGATCGTCGGTCATGCGTGGCTCACCGGCGAAACTAC
>JAKEHX010000456.1 GCA_022614795.1 Planctomycetaceae bacterium
AAATGATCTGTTTCTGATCAAACGAATTGCCGAATTCCAAACGAAGGAGACGTGGAACGGCATCCCACCCTGTACGAGCAAGTTCAGGGCGCCCCACGGCCCGTGTATCGCGTCGTTTATGTTGGCATGGCAGGGGGCCCCAAATCAGGAATGAGAGGCCGACTGGGAAAGCACGCTAATAGCGCGAAGAAGCAAGGCAAGTGGTCACATTTCACGATCCTCGAAGTTCACGACAACATTCCCGAGTTTATTGTTGCCGAACTGGAGGGAATCATTCGACACATTTATCGAGGTGATCGCTCTGCGCACGTGCTGGCTGGTCAGTGGGGATTCCTCAAACTCAAGCGTGTAAACAAAGACCTTCCCTGGACACCCCAGTAGTTCGACCAGAGCCGGAGGACAGATATGCGACCGATCCTGTGGGTCTTGCTTTTGCCAGCGACCCTCTGCGGCGAGGAACTGGCGCCGTGGAAGTCCAACCGCCACCCCACCGACGTGCCCAAGCGGCACGTTCAAGACATCGCAGCCGGGCGGCTGGAATACCGCGTCGTGCAAGGGGGCACGATGGACGGGCGGAATTGCCGCTCGCCGCAGGGAGTATGGACCCCCTTCGAGCAGACCTGGGAGTCGAACCGTTCGGTGCGGATGGAAAATATCGGTCAGACTGATATCGTCAATCCGTGGCTGGTAAGCGGCCAGAGCGATTTCCGCAGCGTCAATGCAATCGTCGCTCGGGCCGTCGAGCCGGGGATGACCGACCAGGAGAAAGCGACGGCACTGTGGTGGCAGCAAGTTCAATATCGCTTTCACTATCAGGGCGACAATCGGGAGTTGCTCAGCCCCGTGAAAGTGTTCAACGTTTACGGACACAACACGTGCGGCAACGATTCGATCTGCCTGGCGGGTCTGTGGAAGACGGCGGGCCTCAAGGTCGCCCCCGCGCGCCTGGTCGGCCATTGCGTCACGCAGGTGTTCTATAACGGCGCGTGGCACCTGTTTGACGGCGACATGCACTCGCTGTATCTATTGCGCGACAACGAGACGATTGCCGGCGAGCAGGACCTGGTGCGCGACCATGACCTCGTCAAGCGCACGCATACGCAAGGCATTCTGCGGCCGCAGGGGCGGGCGGGCGATGAGTGGGAGTCGTCGATCTATGTGTTCGAGGGGAAAGTGGCCGGGGACCGCGATGCTGATCGGACCTCGGCAATGAATATGACGCTCCGCCCGGGCGAAGCGCTCGTGTGGCGCTGGGGGCATACCGAGCCGGCCAAATACTTGGGGTCGCCAGACCACAAGTTCACGAGCCGGATTTGCAATGGGCTCTGGGAATATCGCCCGGACTTTACGAAAGCCGCCTGGCTGAAAGGGGCCGACTCGGTCCAGGGAATCGTGTCGGGAGAGGGCGGGCTGGCGGCCGAGGAGGGAAAGACGGGCGAGGTCGTATGGACGGTCCGCTCCCCTTATGTGTTTGTGGGGGGAAAACTCGAAATCGAAGGGACGGACGCCAGCTTCGAGATTTCCTGGGACGGAAAGACGTGGGAAAAGGCCGGCACTGACCTTGATCCCTTTTTCCCGTCCGCCGGACCCGCACGTTACGCATATCATCTGCGCTGTCGCCTGGCTGGTCCGGCCAGGCTGCGCCGCCTGCGCATCGCGAGCGACGTGCAAATGGCGCCCCTGTCGCTGCCCGAGATGGGAGTTGGCGAAAACCAATTCACTTATTCGGACGAAACGCCCAGCGAGCGCAATGTGCGGATTACGCACGAGTGGGTCGAGCGCTCGGCCAGCACCCCCCCGGCTGCACCGGTAGCAGCGGTCCGGCCTCGTGATCGAGGCGAAGCTGAAGGGACCTCGGTGGTCTTCGAGTGGGAGCCGGCCTTGGACCCGGACGGCAATAAGATCGCGGACTATCACTTCGAGCTCTCCTCGCGAGCCGACATGAAGTGGCCGCTCTCCATGAGTTTTGCCAAGCTGATATCCCGCACCAGCGATGCCGGTTCGGCCCGCTTCACGCTGAAGGCGCCCGGCGAGTTGAATCCAGACCGCGAGCATTACTGGCATGTCCGCGCGAAGGACGATCAGGGTGTCTGGGGCAATTGGAGCAAGACTTGGCGCTTCACACCGCGGGGACCGTCGCCGCCAATGGAGGTCGCGCTAGTCTACGACAGCGACAAGAACCAGGGCGTGCTGCACTGGAAGCCGAATCCGCTCGGCCGCAAGCCGGTCGCCTATCGGGTCTATGCCAGCGACGAGAAGGGGTTCTCGGCCAGCGACGAACCGTTCACGGTCGCCGGCGGGCTGTACGACTTTCACCGCAAGGTTTCAACCAAGACGCCCACGCAGTTTCCGGCGAATTTCCTGGCCGAAACCAGCGCAACGGAGCTGGCCGCCCTGGGCGAGGGCGTCGCGCTGGCGGGCGCTAATAAGGCCTATTACCGGGTCGTCGCCGTGGATGAGAAGGGCAATCGGAGCGGACCTTCCGATTACGCCGCCGCGCCCCGGCCTGTCATTTACACCCGGCCTATGGTGGAGGCCAAGCCGGGCGTGGAGTATCGCTATGACGTCGGCGCGACCCGCTCGCTGGGCGATCTGCGGACCCGGGTTCTCGACGGGCGCGAAACCATGAACTATTGGGACGTCGAGCAGCCGCAATTCCAGATTGAAAAAGGACCGGAATGGCTGTCGATCGACAAATCGACCGGCCGGTTGTTTGGCCAGCCGGACCGTGCCGGGCGATTCGAGGTAATCGTCGCCGTCACGCTGGAGCGCGAACAGCGCACGCTTGACGAAGGACAGCTGCGGTGGGGCGTAGAAAAGGTCGTTGACAGCCGCGTGGAAACGGTCGGAATCGCGAAGCAGGCCTTCGTCATCGAGGCCAGGCCTTGAAAGGCCAGAGGTCGGAGGTCGGAGGTCCCACGACGGGACTGCCATTTTGGCAGTCCGGCCCCGTTGCCTCCGGTGTGTTTTATATAAGTCATTGTCCTGAAACAACTTAGCGATTCTGCGCGGGAGTGGAACGGCTCGTCCATTCCTTTCAGCGGCTCATCCGTTCCGAGGAACGGCTCGTCCGCTCCGAGGAACGGCCCGTCTGTTCCGAGGAACGGCCCGTCTGTTCCGAGGAACGGCCCGTCTGTTCCGAGGAACGGCCCGTCTGTTCCGAGGAACGGCCCGTCTGTTCCGAGGAACGGTCCGTCCGCTCCGAGGAACGGCCCGTCTGTTCCTTTCAGCGGCTCATCCGCTCCGGGGAACCGTCCGTCCGCTCCTTTCAGCGGCCCGTCCGCTGACCTCTGACCTCTCACCTCTGACCGCTGACCTCCGACCTCCGACCCCCGACGAGAATGCGTAGGCGCCTTCACTTGCGGCTGGCAAGATACTCGAGCAGGTCAGCTGCCTCCTGCGCGGTAAGCCCAGCAAATTGTCCCTCGGGCATCAGCGATTTTGGCGAGGGCCGCAGCCGGTCGATATCCTGCGTCGCCAGGGCGATCTCTTTGTCTTGGCCGTCTCGCAGCACCACGCCGGCCTGGTCCCGCTTCATCACCACGCCTGTCACTACGCGGCCATCGACGGCGCGTGCAACATAGGACGAGTAGTTTGGCTCGATGCGGCGCGAAGGTTCGAGCATGCTCTCCAGCAGGTCTTCCTTCGCGCGCAGCTTGCCGATGTTCGAAAGGTCTGGCCCGACCTTCACTCCCCGATCGCCAATCTTGTGGCAGCGGCCGCAATTGACCGCGGAGGACCAGAACATTGTTTCGCCGCGGCCAGCATCGCCGTGCAGCGCCAAGATGCTCCTGGGCCGAGGGCTGGAGCCGAGCTTGCGCTCCTTTCCGGCGGGCAGATAGCCTTCGAACAGATCGCGGATCAGCCCGGGCGGACGATTCGCAGCCGCGGCAAGCAAGGACTGCTGGTGAGCAGGTTGCAGCTCCCCCCGACCGAGCTTCCGCGCCAAGAGCATTGCTCCCCGCGGATCGTCCAGGAGCTTTTCCGGTTGCACTCCGTCCACCGGCGCTTCTGTGGCTGGACTGGCGGCCATGCTTTCGATCCACCGCTCGATGATTTTCAGCCCGGCCTCGTCCGGCCGTTCGGAACCGAGATGCGGCATGCGATCGCGGCCGAATTTGGCCATGCGGAAATAGAGCGTGCTCGCATAGGGGTCGCCCGGCTTGACGATGAAGGCGTCCGGCAGGGCGAAATCGCCCCGCGTGGGGCGGACGCCGACGGCCTTCATCTCGGCGACCGGCGTCGGGAACTGCAAACGCAAGGGGACGGTGCCGCCGCCATGGTCGGAGTGGCAGTGGCCGCAATTGGCATGCAAATAGGCGCGAGCCCTTGCCTCCAGCGGCTCGGACTCGTCCGCGGGATTAGCGATCCTTCGCTCCTTAGCAGCCGATGCGGTGTCCAGCAGGGGCAAGGGAGCACCATCGCCGCCGGCCCGGCGGATGATTCCTGCCTCCGTCAGAGCGACGAGCTGGTTCTCGCCGCCTAGCCCCGGGCGATTCAATTGCTCGGGAAGAAACGCCAGTGCATATTCCGACTGATTGCTGTGGCACGACATGCACTGGCTGCGGCTGTAGAACTGCCAGACGCGCTGCTGCTGGCCGTCCATCAGCTCTTTCTCGGAACCATCCGCAGGAACCAGGTCGGCGTCCGTCTGATCGTCGCGCCAGGCGAACGTGTAAGCGCGCCAATCCGCTCCTTCGAAGTGCAGCAATTGAGTTTCGACGCGCCGGTTGCCCAGCGAGAGCGTCCTCAGCAACACGGCGTCCTTGGGGAAGTGCATGCGGAAATTGTGCCAGTACACCAGGCCTGGAACCGGCTTGCCGCTGGCGTGCAGCGTCACCGAGGAGTCCCCGGGCAAGGCGATCAGGTACTCCGCCGTCGCGCCGTCCTGCCACTGCCGGCTGCTGACCGTGAAGGGGACGACGCCGGCAGCCGGCGTGTGCTGCTCGACCGACGCGAACAAGCCGGTCTGCGAAAGCTTCGTGGGGAAGTCGGCGTTTTGGCTTCCTTGGTTGTTCCGCTCGATCGTGTGCAGCGTGCCGGCGTCGTAATCGAGCAGGTACAGCTCGCCGTCGTTGTCTTCGCCAAAGGCAGCCACGCGGACGGCCGGGCGGGCAATTTCCGGCATTTCGCGCGTGCGATCGCCGCCCACGCGGGCGGCCCATAATCGGCGGGTTTCCCAGTCGCCAAACACATAAGCGCCGGTCAGCTCCGGAAACTTCTTGCCGCGATAGACATAGCCGCCCGTGACGCTGGCCGCGATCGTATGCGGCAAGGCGATAAGCGCCGGCAGGACCGGCGTCGGCCCGATTTGCTCCGGCTTGATCGGCTGCGGGCCCTCCATCGCCGACCAGCCGTAGTTGCCGCCCTTTTCGATGCGGTGGATCATCTCCCAAAGCTCCCACCCGACATCGCCGACGAACAGTTCGCCCGTCATTCGGTCGAAGCTCATCCGCCAGGGATTGCGAAAGCCGTAGGCCCAAACCTCCGGCCGCGCCCCCGCGGTGTCGAGGAATGGATTGTCCTTAGGCACGGCATAATTCTTTCCGGCGTCCTTCCGGTCCACATCGATGCGCAGAATCGAGGCGAGCAGATCGGAAATATCCTGCCCGGTGTTCAGATCGTCGGGAGGATTGGGGCTGGTCGCATCGCCGGTCGAGATGTAAAGCATGCCATCCGGGCCGAAGTGGATGTCTCCGCCGTTGTGACCGCCCTGCGGGAACGTGAGCACGATCTCCTCGCTTGACGGGTCGATTCGCGGCGGGTCGGCGGCGGTGACGGTGAACCGCGAGACGCGCGTTCCGTCGGCCAGGTTCCGCTCGCCCCCCTTTTTGCCCCGCAGGGTGTAGCAGACGAAACACTGCCGGTTCATTGCAAAGTCGGGATGGAACACCAGTCCATACACGGACTCGACGCCTTGCGCCTGAGGATGCAAATGGATCGTGGTGAGTTCCGTGCGGAGGTCGAAAAACAGCTCGGCCTTGGCGTCGGGTTCGTTCACAAACGAATGCAGCACGCCGGCCTGCTCGCCGATGAAGAGGCGGTCGCTCCCGGGACAACGAGCCAGGAGCACGGGATGCTCGAACTTCAGATTCGGGAAGGCCCTTACGACCGTAAACGGCGGAGGCGGATCGGGCGAGCCGACGACTCGAGAGGTTGTCCACGGGATCCGAGCGCGATCGGCGGCGGACTGCGCAGGCTCCGCGGCAGCTAGTTCCGAGGTAAGCGCAGCCAGCGGGACCGCCAATCCGCCGATGAGCATGATGGCAAGCCACGCAAGAGACAGCGGGCAACTAACCAGGCGTGGTAATGGCATGAGTTCGACTTCCCATGAGCAATCGAAGCGTCGTCCAGCAAGTTTAGTCGCGGCGACGGTTGAAGCCCATCCGGCGCACCACCACCAAAGTAGCAGGCACACTCCGTGTGCCGTCAATTGACATACGGCACGCAGTGTGCCTACTACTTACTCCTTGATCTCGCGAATGCGAATGTTGCGGAACTCCATGGCTGCTCCTTCCGCCTGGAGCCCGAGGTAGCCCTTCTCCGGAGTCAGGCCCGTCCCCTCCCAGGCCGGCTTGCCGTTGCACCACAGCGCAAGCCGCTCGCCCGTGGCCAGAATCCGCCACTCGTTCCACTCGCCGGCCGGCTTTTGCAAATCGCCAACCGCCTTGGCCCCCTGCACTTTGCCGCCGAGGAAGGCGCCCTCGCCCTTGTGGGCCAGGTTGATCTGGTTGCTGCCAACCTTCTTGCCGCTGCGGAGGAAGAGGCCGCTATTGTATTTCTCCCGGAGTCCGCGCCACTCGAGGCGCAATTCGAAGTTGCCGTATTCCTGGGCCGAGGCGAGATGGGGCGCGCCGCCGCCGGCAACCTTGATCACGCCCTCCTCGACTTTCCAGTTGGCCGGCAGCTCCTTCGGGGGCGACTCGTCACCAAATCGCCAGCCGCTGAAGTCCTGGCCGTTAAACAGCGAGACAAAGCCGGCAGCTTTTTCCTCCTCGGTCAGCTCTTGAGCCCGGCCAATGCCCGGCCAGACGCACGCGGACAGCAGCGAACCAAGAACGATGAAGGTCCAGGCCTTGGATGTCGTCTCCACACCTATCTCCTGCGTGTTCGTTGGTGGTATCGCGTGAAACGATTGATGCGTGACCAGGAGCGGCAGTATGGGCGGTCTGTTGGTACCAGCACAAGACGCCCGATTGAAGCGAATTGGCGCATCTCACTCGGCTCGCCCGGCCGCTCCATACGAAAGCCCGCACAAGCGTTATTTCGCTTCTGGCGAAAGCTGGACAATATGCCGCGAGTGATGCGACATCTCGGTAAAAAACAGAGCAGATTGACGCGGTGGTTGACAAGATGTCGCAGTGACCCCGCGCCGAAAGCTTGCCAATCGTCACACGATCAGCCATCCGGAGCAGTCGCTGGAGGCTGGGTCGGGCAGCTCCTCCCACAGTCGTCGTCCTCCCTCCACGACGGCTCGATTATGCCCACGGCGACACCCATCGGGCATATCGTCGAGCTGCTTGACATTGCCGCCCCCCAGCACGACATAGTCGGCCATCAAGCCTTGCTTGAGGGCGGGCACGATCTCGAGCAGGGCCTTTTTCCATTTCTTGGCGCCCAGGCTTTGGAAACCCTTCTCATCGAGCACATCGCAGATCCGTTTATCGCCGTACATGAAGAGTCCCAGCGCGAGGGACAAGACCAGCCGCGGCGCGACAAGCGCCGAGCCAACCCCCGTTCCCAGCCCCAGAAAGAGCATCCGGCCGCCGTCGTAGGAACCCAGCGCCTGAAGCGCGGCATCGTTCAAGATCCGCACCGGCCGTCCCAGCGCTGAGACAAAGTTGTAGCCGATCCAGCCGGCTCCCAGGTTGGCAGGGTCCTCGACCGCCCGGCCATTGCTGACGCGGCACGGCAAGCCTAGCGCCACGGCTTCGTAGCGCCAATCTTCCAGATGCGGCCTGGCCAGCTCGATCAATCTTTCGGGCGTCAAGCTCTTGCCCGATTCAAAGCGGCGATGCTCCTCGTGAGCCGTATGCCAGAGCTTTACGTTCGTACCGCCGACGTCGATCACGAGCACGTCCATCGGTTGCTCCCTTCAATGCTCGGCGGTGCGGCTGACGAACTCGTGGCGCGGCCGGCGCGTCCCGAAGCTCGCCAAATCGTCGGCGACTAGCCGTTCAATCAACTCGGAGACGCCAGCACCGTGATCGCCGACCGTAACGAGGTCGCTCTTCTCCTTGAGCGCGGGCAAGGCGTTGGCGACGGCCACTGCCACACCGCACATGTCGAGAAAGGCATGGTCGTTTTCGGCATCGCCGACGCCCACGACCTGGGCGGGCAACAGATTCATTCGCTCCAGCACCTTCGACAGGCCGCTGGCCTTGTTGATTCCGCTGGGCAGGACCATCACGGCCCGCTTGTTGAAGATGATTTGATGTTCCAACCCCATTGCCTGAATCACCTCGAGGATCGTTTTCTCCTGCGGCCGCCACGACGCGACGACCACTCGCCCGACCGAGCAGGGCTCGACGCCGCGTCGCAACAGTTCGGCCACAAACTCCGCGGGCGGCGGCCCGTGCAGAACTTCCTCGCGGTCCTCCTTTGGCCAGAATAGCAGAGCCCCATTCTCCACAACCACCGCATCGCAGAGATGAATCTCCGGAAACGCCGCCCGCAGGTCCGGCAGCGGGCGGCCGGTCACCAGAATCAGCTTGCGGCCCGACTGCCGCAGACGGTCCAGGGAGGCAAGCGTTAGCTTGGAAACGTGGCCATTCAGGGCCAAGGTGCCGTCGTAATCGGTAGCCAGTGCCAGATACTGCATGGGGATCCCGGTGCCAAGCTCCGCCAGCCGCCGCTTTCGATTTGCAATTGTAAGTCCGGGCTAGGCGATGCAAAGCTCGTACCAGTCGTCATTCGGGCTGCTGGATGGGACCGACGCAGGCCCGTATTCGGTACACAGGTTGCTTTGCCTTCCGTGAACTCGCCAGAGTGCAGACATGAATTCCTGAAGTCTGGCGACTTCAGCTAGGCAGTTGCAAGACCTGTAGCTGAAGTCGCCAGACTTCAGGAATCCCGCCTGAACTTTGGCGCTTTTCAGCTACGGTCGTTGTCATTGGCGAGGCAGCGGCATTGGCACGCGGCACCCAGCGGCTGGATGCTTTATAATGCCGCCGCTAATCTCTGGGAGGATTACAATGCCGCGCTATTTCCAAGCCGCCCTCGCCGTTGGAATTTTCGCTGGTGCGATCTCAGCCGAGGCGGACGAACCAGTTGACCGGCGCGTTGCACTTGGCCAAAAGCTGTCGCCCTATTATCAGCCGCCGGCGGAATTCGCGGGGAAGCTTGGCACGTATCGTTCGCCGCTCAAATTCGCGGACGGCTCGGTCGCCAAGACCCCGGAGGATTGGGCGAAGCGGCGGGCGGAAATCCTGAAGATCTGGCACGAGCGGCTGGGGCCCTGGCCGCCGCTCATCGAGAAGCCGAAGGTGGAGCAATTGTCGGTTGAAGAGCGCGAGGGGCATCTGGAATTGCGCGTGCAGGTACAGGTCTCGTCCGAGGGCCACGTCGCCGAGGGCTATCTGCTGATTCCGCCCGGACACGGGCCGTTCCCCGCGGTGCTGGTTCCGTTCTACGAGCCGCTGACGAGCATCGGCCGCGGTCAGAAGGGGCAAGGGACGCACGATTATGGCTTGCAGCTTGTGCGGCGCGGCTTTGTCACGCTTTCGATCGGCACGCCCGGTTCCGTGGAAAAAATCGGCCAGGACACGCGGCAGCTGCTGACCGAGGCCGGCAAGGAGCAGCGCCGCCAGCCGCTGACGCTATTGGCCTATGTCTCGGCGAATTGCCATACGGCCCTGGCCCAGCGGGCCGAAGTCGATCCAAAACGGATCGGCATCATCGGCCTGTCTTACGGCGGCAAGTGGTCGATGTTTTCGTCATGCCTGCACGATAAGTTTGCCTGCGCGGTATGGTCCGATCCGGGCATCGTCTTCAACGAGAAGAACAGCAACGTCAACTATTGGGAGCCCTGGTACTTGGGCTACGACCCGATGACGCAGCGCAAAGCGGGCGTGCCGTCGGACTCCAATCCGCGGACCGGCCTGTACAAGAAAATGATCGACAACGGGGACGATCTGGTCGATCTGCACGCGCTGATGGCGCCGCGGCCGGTGCTCGTTTCCGGCGGCACGGAAGATCCGCCGCGGAACTGGATCGCCCTCAATCACCTGGTCGCGATCAACGAGCTATTGGGCCACAAGAACCGCGTCGCCATGACCGGGCGGCCGAGCCATGTGCCGACGGCCGAGGCGCTGGAGCTGGAGCTGGCGTTTTTGGAATATTGGCTCAAGCCATGATGAGTTCGGCGCCGGAAGTGGAAGGAAATCCATGGTCAGTGACAACCTGTGTCACTGACGCTCCGATTCAGAAAAGATTTCAGGAATTCTTACGGCTCCGCTCCCCTAGACAATTGACAAAGTTCGTTAGGCGGCTAAAACCTTCCCCGCTGCCTTCTCGTCGCCAGCAACTTGGCAGCTCGTTGCGGCCGTAATGGGCGTGCGGCCGCCTTCTGCTCATGGAAGTTGAATTCGGTGTCTCGCACCGCCGCGCTCGACGTGCGCGCCAGATCA
>JAKEHX010000457.1 GCA_022614795.1 Planctomycetaceae bacterium
ATCCGCCCCGCGATCGGAAAGACGGGCACATGCGTCTCATCTCCGTCTTCGCGCCGGTCCCAGCGGCTGCGCGAGACGTTGTAGACATCGCTTCCGCCGGGCAGCATTCCGAAAGACAGCGGCCCGGCCGGAGCCGGCGTATTCTCCGGCGCCGGAACGGGCCAGGTGATCGCCATCGCCGCCTGGCCGCTGTGAATCTCGGCCCAGGCATCGGCTGGCGTCAGGCGACGCGCGGCGGACTGGCCCTTGTGGGCCGCGACCAGCTCCTCAAGCGCCCGCACGATCGGCGGCGACGTGATCAGCGGCGCCAGCGTCTGATAGTCGAACAAGGGAGAGACCTGGTCGCGGTGCGTAAGATAGGCCGCGGCCCGCGCCAGCAGCATCTGCCCCGCCCAGCCGTCGGCCAGCGGTTCAATGACCGCGCGATCTTCCTTGCCTCCCTCTGCAAGGCGGTCGGCGATCGATTGATATTCCTTCCAGGTCTGCGGCGGCGCGAGCGACAGCTCCTCGAAGACGTCCCGGCGATAGACCACCAAGAGCCGCGGCGAACCGAGCGGCACAGCGACCGTCTGGTTGCCCCACACCATTTCGCGGAGGCGGACCTGGTCGAACACATCCGGCCGGTTGAAGCCCGCTTTGGCGAGCCCTTCTGCATCGAGCGGTCGAATCAGCTCGCGCTCGACGAGCTGGCCAACCTGCCCGCTGGGAAACACGACCACATCCGCCGGCAGCCGGCTCGCCTTCGCCAGGTCCTCCAGAGAGACGTTCTTCACGTCGAGATTCTCTTCGGTCTCGGATTGCCACGCGCGGGCGATTGCCTCGCCCAGCGGCGCGTCGCCCACTACCACCAGCGAGAGCGGGGCGGCAGCGGATCCCGGCGTGGTTGCGGGAACGCTCGGCGCGGTGCTGGTCGGACACCCGCCGCACGCAGCAACCAGCAAGAGCGCGGCGCACAATCGCCAGATCGAAGAGGCAAGCGGCATGGTCGTTGTACGGTAACGGCCCGCGTGCGGTTCGGTCAATCATGCCGTCCGTGGTCCGCTCGCTCCGCGAGCGGAGTTCCTCTCGTGGAGCTACCGCCCCTGACTCTGCACGGCCGCTGCGCGCTGCGGATAGACAAGCGCCAGCGCGATCGTCACGTCGTCATCCTGCCTTTCGCGGCGAGCGCTGCTGATCCGCTCGTACGCCTCGCGGCCATAAACCTCCGCTGCCCGCCGGAACGAAACTGCGATCCGCTCGGTCTTCACGGGCGCGATCTGTTCGTACGGCCAAGGCTTCGTCCCCGCGGCATAGGGCGCCAGCCACTCGACCGCCCGCAATAGTCCGCGACCATCCTCGAAATGGGCCTTCCACAAGTGCAATCCGCATCGCTCCCCCAGCAGGGCCAGTTGCATCAGCCCTTCCAGATTGAGGAGGCAATAATCCATCGCCTTGGTGCGGTCGAGCTCGTGAACCTGCCGGCCTTTCGGGTCGATTCCCTCGATGAATCTCCGCTCGCGCGCCCGCTCGAGGATGTGCAGGGCCCGCCGCTCGTCGCCGATGAAAAAGGCGTATGCGGCAGACTGCGCGTCGTACCAGGTGCCGTGGTTGTTGTCGGCGGCCCGCTCGTCTTCGCCCCGCGAGCTTTCGCGCATCCAGTCGAGAAAATCGCGAAACCAGACCTTCAGCTCGCGCTCGTCGGCTGCTGTCCACGATTCCGACCCGGCCAAGAGACCCGCCGCGTCGAGCACCTTCAGCATCACGCGCGTTTCGATCAGCCCCGCCCCGCGCCCCGTGTTGTGGCCCAGAATGTACTGACCGAACACCAGCCGCGGCTTCATCCGCGTCGCCGGGTCGAAATACCAGGCCCGCAGGAGTTTGGCCGCCTGGTCGGCAAACCGCCGCTCGCCGGTGAAATGCCAGGCCAGGCTGAGCTGCCAGATGGCATCGCACATTTTCCGCAGCACTTCATCGTCGCCCCCCTCGGCATCCGGATTGGGCTTGCCGTCGCGGCGGATATAAGGCTTGCCGTCACCTTCCTTGGGGTCGGGCCACCAGTAAGGCGCCTGGCTCATGTAGTCGTGCTTGTCGCCGCTGGGGGGCGTGGGCCCGTTGGTCACCACCGAGTAGGGCCGCTCCTTCATTCGCTGCTCGGCCTTGCGGAGCAGCTTCTGGAGGGCCTCGGTCGTCGGTTCATCGGCCGCGGCGATGCGCTTCTTCACCAGCGCCAAATCGCGGGCGTGAAAGGTAAAGACAATGGGCTCCTCGGCGGCAAGTTTGGCGCCGACGCCAACGGCGACCAGACAACCAACCGCCAGTGCCATGATTTGTAATCGCATCGTGCTTTCCTCCTTGCGACACGTTACGATTGGCGTCGCGGTTGAGCAAGGCGAATTGTCGACTGATCTGCCGAGTGCGGCTTGGTTGGCATGGAAGTACTGAGTACTGAGTTCCTGACCGCATAGCGCCGACGTTCGACCGTTCAACTTCCTGAACCCCGAACCCTGAACCCTGAACCCCGAACCCTGAAACCTGAAACCTGAAACCTTGAACTTTGAACTTCACCCCAACCCCAACGCCCCCATGCCCAGCCGAGCCGCCACCGAATTCCGCTACGAAAAACTCACCTGGCCGGAGATCAACGACGCCGTCGACCTGGGAA
>JAKEHX010000458.1 GCA_022614795.1 Planctomycetaceae bacterium
AGTGCTCGTAGAGCCGGTTCTCGGCAATTCAGAACCTACGTTGGCCGATCGCCTGCAGAATGTGATTGGAGTTGCCGAAGGCCTGCCGACCGACTTGGCGGCACAACACGACCAATATCTCCACGGCCGGCCGAAGAAATGAACGCGATCTTCGCCGACACGTTCTATTTCTTGGCCCTCGTCAGCCGCGATTGTACGTGTTTAGCCCGCTTGCATTTCGGTCCTGCTAGGGAGGCGGAGCTTCGCGGCAGCCAGTTCCCTCGCCGATCCTGGCAGAGCGCCTGCCAACCCAGGCGGTGACGCGCTGATTGATTCCCCCATTAGGGCAGGTACACTCAATCCAGGCGGCGCAAACGGGCACGAAAGAAACACCCAGCGGGCGTTTGCGCCTCCGCAAGGTGTCCCCTCATCGCGTCCGAAATTCTCTTCGCTGGACCTATCTGGGATGTGATCTCATGCTTGCCGAGTCGCCCGTTATTGACGACTTTGATCTGGCCGAAGGGCAGCGCCTCGCCAGCTTGGAACTCGCCGCACCGCAGCTCGACGGCTATGAAGTGCTGGGGCTGATCGGCGAGGGCACCTACGGCGACGTTTGGAAGGCCCGCGACCAATCGAGCGGCGTCATCGTCGCCATCAAGCGCCTGCGGCGGCAGCCCGACGCCCAATCGTGTGCCGAAGTGGAGAAGCTCGCCCGTCTAAGCAGCGTCCGCGGCATCGTCACCCTGCGCCAGGTGCACCTGGCAGCCGAGCCCTACTGCTACGTGATGGAGCATCTGGAAGGGGGCACGTTGGGCGACCTGATCCGGCGCGAGCGTCAGCTCCCCTTCGCCGACGCGTGGCGGATCTATCGCCAGCTCAACGAGGCGCTGGCCTACGTCCACAGCGAGGGGATCGTCCACTGCGACATCAAGCCTGAGAACATCCTGCTCGACGCCCGCGGCAATCCGCGGCTCGGTGATTTTGGCCAGGCCCGCGGCCGCGGCCCCGGCGGTGCGGCCCTCGGCACGCGGTTCTACATGTCGCCGGAGCAGGCCCGGCTGGAAGGGCTGCCCGATCCGCGCTGGGATGTCTATGCCCTGGGCGCCGTGCTTTACGAAATGCTCACGGGCATCAAGCCGCGATTCGACACGGAGGTATCCAGCCTGATGAGCGCGCCGACCGGTTCGGGCTCGGAGGTGCGCGATCGGCTGGAGAAATATGCCCGCCACTTGGAGCGGTGCCCGCCGCCGCAACTGCATCGCAAGGTGAAGGGGGTTGATTCGGCCACGGCCCGCCTGATCGATGACAGCCTGTCGATCGAATTCTCCGACCGCCCCGAGGACGCCGCCGCGATGCTCAAGCGGATTGGCCAGTGCGAACATGCCCGCGCGAGCAAGCCCCTGCTCGTCTTTGGCGGCCTGGCCCCGGCGATCATGCTGCTGGCCGTGGCGCTGGTCCTGTGGGCCGTGGGATCGTCCACGCTGAGCAGCCTCGAGCGCTACTGGAAAGAGCTGATTCACGCCAACAACCCGATCATCGCCCAGAGCGTCGGCAGCGAAGTCGAGAGCCTCTTCAATGCCCAGGCCGAGATCGTACGCCAGGAAGCGAGCGACCCCGCGCTGTTTGAATTGTTCCGCCAGTCACACGGCAGTGCTCCCGGGGGCGGGCTGCGCAGTGCAGACAGCCAGACGCAATTCGACCAGCGGCTGGAGGCGATTCACGCTCGGCACAAGGGGCAGGTCTATCGCTGGTCGCTGGCGCGGGCCGACGGCATGTTGGTCGCCAACTACGGCGGCTTGCCGGGCGCTGGCGGAAGCGAGACAGTCGGCATCGATCGCGGAAGCAACGGCAAAAATTACGCCTGGCGCGGGTGGTTCAACGGCGTGATCGACCGGGCCGAATCGCTGGACGAGCCGCGCGACGAGGACCTCGCCGATTTTCGCCGCCGCCTGCCCAGGCAGGCATTCGTCGCCCAGCCATACTCGCGTAAAGGGGACAATCAGTTTGTCGTGATCGCGGTCTCTTGCCCGGTCGCCGCGGAGGGTGCTGCCCAGCCCGCGGGAGTGATCTCCGGCATGATGGCTTACGACCAGTTCTTCACCCAGATGCAAGCGACGGCCAGCCGCCTGGCCGGGGCGGGGCAGCAGATTGTGATCGTCAACGACCAGCAGCAGGTCCTGTTTCATTCGGACCGCGAGGCCTGGCAGAAATCGGCCGGCGAGTCGTTCGTCGCGCCGCGATTCGCGGATTGTCAGCATTTCAAGGCGGCACTGGCCGCGGATGCCCAACCCACCACCAAGAGCACCGAGTACATCGACCCGGTGAATGGGCGGGCCTATTGGGGCGCGGCCCACGTCGTCAAGCTGCCGAGCGGCCAGCGGCTGGCGATCTTCGTGCAACAGCAGAACCGGATCAGCCCGCTGTGGAGCCGGGCATCGTGGCTGGCGGCGGCGCTGCTGGTGGTGGGCGTCGTCTTTCTGGGCACGAACAGCTACGCCCTGTATTGGACGCTGCGCCAGAGCGGCGCGGCGACGCGCTCCGCCGGGGCCAGCGCGGGAGGCGGCCATGGCTAGCCTGGTCGCCCGCGACTTAAAGCAGCGTCATGTGGTTCGCCACCGCTGGTCGCTGGTGGAGGGGATCGATCTTCCCCTCGGCCGCAAAGTCGCAGCCGACCAGATCCAAACCGAGTGGGACGAACACATCGCCGACTTTCACGCGGTCGTCCGGTTTGAGCAGGGGCGATTGCACGTCGCGCGTCACACCGACACGGCGGCCCGCAATGTGATTTTCTATAACGGCGCGGACCAGGGGCAGTTCAGCGTCGTGACTGGCGAGGGGTTCGTCATTGGGAGCACGATCTTTCAGCTCGAAGCGGTCTCAAGCGAGCCGACGCCCGACACTGCCTCGTCGTCGCGGACGCAGTTCTTCACGGCGGCCCACCTGCGCACGCAGCTCAGTCCGGCCGACGAGCACCTCGACGTGGTGAATACGCTGCTCAAGCAGCTCGCCGGCCGACAGACCGACATCGACGCCTTCGAGCACCAGATCGTGCAGTCGCTGCGGCGCGTCGTGCGCCGGGCCGATTTCGCCGCCGTCCTGCAAATCCGCGGCCCCGAGGTCAAGTCGCGGGCCGCCGCGGGCGACTTGCCCATTTGCCAGCCGCTCGTGCTCGACGCCTGTCGCCGGCAGATGCTGGTGGCGCATCGCTGGGGCGGCAAGCCGGGCGAGTTGTATCCCAATGTGGGCGGTGCAGCTTGGGCCGTGTGCGCCCCGATCATTTGCAGCGTAGAGACCGACGGAGACTACGCCATTTATCTGTCCGGCGCGAAGGCCCCGATCGGCAAGCCGCGCGATCCGCGGGCCCTGCCCGACGATCAGCTTTCGCTCGTGGCCATCGTGGCCGACATCCTCCAATCGGTCCGCACGTTCCACGACCTGTCGCACTGCCATAGCTCGATGCAGGAGTTCTTCCCCAAGCCGATCCGCGACCTGCTCCTTCAGCGGCGGCCCGACGACGTGTTCGAGACGGCGGAAGTTCCCGCGGCGATCATGTTCTGCGACCTTCGCGGCTTCTCGCGGTTCACGGCCCAGCAAGCGGGCGACCTCTTGCCGGCCTGGGAGCGGATCAAGCAGGCCCTGACGCTGATGACCGAGGCGATCACCAGCCAGGCCGGCTGCATCGGCGATTTTCAGGGGGATGCGGCGATGGGTTTTTGGGGCTGGCCGCGACGCGGCGGCGGCGAGCGGCTGGCCGACGATGTGCGGGCCGCGTGCCAGGCCGCCGATACGCTCCGCGAACGCTTCTACCAGCGGTCGCGCGAGAAGAGCGGCCCGCTCGCGTCGTTCGCGTGCGGCATCGGCATCGCCGCGGGGCCCGTCGTGGCCGGCATGCTCGGCACCCACGACCAGCGGAAGATCGGCGTGTTTGGTCCGGCGGTGAATCTGGCCGCACGGCTCGAATCGATGACCAAGCAGCTCGGCGCGTCGATTCTCCTCGACGAGCAGGCGATGGAGGCGCTCGAGGCCTCGGGCAGCGAACTCGCCAGCCGGGTGCGCCTATTGGCGAGCATCCAGCCGGTGGGACTCGACTCGCCCTTGCCGGTGTATGAATTGATGGCCCCATCGCACACGCGCGAAGCACTGACGCCGCAGCTGGTGCGGTTGTACGAGGTGGGCCGGCAGGCGTTCGAAAGCGGCAACTGGCCCGAAGCCCGCGAAGCGCTGCGGCGGCTGGCGCTGTCGGGCGATGGACCGTCAAGCTTTTTGCTGGGACACATGGAGGGCCTGCGCAGTCCGCCCAAGGATTGGGCTGGCCGCGTCGTGCTCACGAGCAAGTAGCTTATGGAGTGCGGGGACTTGTCCCCGCTTTTGGATTTTTGGGAGTGACTTTGGGAGGACCAGGGACGCACCGATTGCAAATTGCGAAGTAGGAATTGCAAAGTGCGAAGTGAAGCGGGCCTGACATTCAATTTGCACTTTGCAATTCCTGTTTTGCAATTTGCAATCCCGCGTCCTCGCCGGCGCTTCGTGCTTGGCAATGGTCCCGCCGGCAAGCAGTGCGGGCAAAATGCTCGCGCAGCGCCGCCAGCCGCTTCGATGCTTCCCAGGCAAACACGCGGTTCATGACTGGCGCGAGCAGCCACGCCAGCCATCGCGGCCGCACGGTGAACGTCCAGGTGTAGGTGATTCGCGAATGGTTCGCGGCAATGTCCTCGTGGCGAATCGACGCGCCGCACGATGCGAAGAACGGAGGCGAGTTGATCATCTTGATGGCCGTCAGGCGTGGCCGATCGAACGCGACGTACTGGGCCTTCATGGCGATCATTCGCAGCCAGCCGCGGCCGACACATAGCGTGGTCGCTCCCAGCCCGGCCTGCGTGTGTCCGTCAGTCAGGCTGGCAGACGACAGCAGCGTGTCCCACTCCAGCCGGCGTCGGTAGTCGTGCACCAGATCGAAGACCGCGGCGGAACTCGCCGGGATGATCTGGCTGACGGCGCCGTGAGGCATGACCGGGCTCCTTAGGTAGCGGAAGTCGCCAGACTTCCGGCGAATGGCATTGCTCCCGAACAACTCTACGTCGTAAACCGCATGTGCAGCCCTCGCGCAACAGCCGAATTACGTGGCTTGCCCCGCCGCGCGGAGCTTGAGCAGCCACTGCCGCAGGTCTTTGGGAAGCGGCATCTGGAAGCGGAGCGGCTGAGCGGTGATCGGGTGGATGAAGGCCAGCTCAGCCGCGTGCAGGGCCTGGCGCGGGGCGCCGCTCGCGTCCTCCCGCGGCTTGCCGCCCGGCGGGTGCGTGTAGGTCTTCTCGCCGCAGAGCATGTGGCCGCGCTCGGCCAGGTGAATGCGAATCTGGTGCGTGCGGCCCGTTTCGAGCCGGCATTCGAGAATCGTGTATCCGGGCAGGTGCTCCATCGGGCGGAGGTGCGTGATCGCCCGCTGCGCGCCTTCTGGCGCTTCGCCAAGCGGCGAGCTGCCACGCAGTCCGTCGCCCCGGTCGCGGACCAGCCAGTTGTCGATAGTCTGCGCCTCGACTTGCCCGTGAGCGACCGCGACATACGCCCGCTCAACCTCGTGTTGAGCGAACATGCGGATCAGCTTGTGCTCGGCTGCGGTCGTGCGGGCAAAGACCATCAGGCCGCTGGTATCGCGATCGAGGCGGTGGACGGGGCGGATGGTCAGGCGCGGGTCGCGCCGAATCTTGCCCGACCGGCGATCACGTCCTCGCTGACGAGTCGGAATCGTATCGATGCCCAACCGCTCGGCCAACACCTGCACCACCAGCTCGTCGAGCGTCGGCTGGAGCTGCTTGCGCCGCGACGGGAGATCGGTCTGGTCGCGGTGGCGGAGCGTCGTCACACCCGCCGGTTTCTGCACGACAATGAGGTGCTCGTCGAGATGGACGATCTTCACGTCCGAGGCATCGGCCGGTTTGGCGAGAGGATGGTCCCAGAGCTTCAGCACGTCGCCGGTTTTTACGCGGCGTCCTTCATCGAGGCACAGGTTGCCGTTCACCTGCACTTGCCGCCCGGCGATCAGCTTGCGGATCTCCGACCAGCTCGGCTCCGGCAGCAGCCGCTTGAGCACCTGCGGCAGCGACAGACCATTGTGCTGGGCGGCGAGATGATAGGTCTGGGCAGGCATCGACCGGACCTATTTCGGTTTGCCAAGCGTCGCCCGCGCCTCCAAGAGCGCCGGCACGGCCGCCGCCATGCGCGGGGCCGACGACGGGCTGCTTTGGAGCGTCGCGGCAGCGGCCAGAATCGTCTTGGACGCCCGCGGCAGGTAATCGCTCTTGCCTTGCAGCACGGCGAGTCGAATCAGGTTGTCCGCGGAAACGGAGTTGCTCGACGGGACCGCCGTATCGACGATTTCCTTCCCGCGGGCGAGCAGGGCCTCATGATCGCTCGACGTGAAGAAGAACCCGCCCCCCGTGCCGTCGGCGAACAGCTCGATCTGCTTCTGCGTCAGCTCATCGGCAGCCGTGAGCCACTTCTTGTCCCCCGTGGCCGCGTGCAGCTTGATGAGCCCGTCGGTGACAAACGCGTAATCGCTCACGTAGGCATTGAGCCGGGCCTGGCCGGCGGAATAGGTCCGCTTGAGCCGGCCGGAATCGTCGCGAAGCTTTGTCAGCACGAAGTCGGCGGCTTTTTCGGCCGCCGCGATGTACCGCGGCTCCTTCAGGATTCGCCCCGCGTCGGCCAGCCCGCCGATCGCCAGGCCGTTGTCGGCCGCCAGCAGTTTCGTATCGACCAGCGGCGGCACGCGCTTGGCCCGCACGGCGAGGAGCTTCTGCCGGATCGGCGCGAGCTGCTTCTCCAGCTCGGCTTCGGTCAGCTTCTTTTCGGCGGCGATCTCGGCCAGCGGCTGGGCGAGCTGCGGCACGTAGAACTTCTCTTCGAAGTTCGGATCGCCGTCGAGGCCATACACCGAGGCAAACAGCGAGAATTCGTCCGCCGTCAGTAGCTTCTGAACCTCGGCCTTATCCCAGCGGTAGAACTTCCCTTCCTCGCCCTCCGAGTCGGCGTCGAACGCGGTCACAAACCCGCCAGCCGGATCGGCCATCTCGCGGAGGAGGAAGTCACAAATCTCGCGGCTGATGCGGGCCAGGTCCTCGCGGCCGGAGACGGCGTGAGCCTGGGCATAGACTCCGGCGAGCTGGCCGTTGTCGTAGAGCATCTTCTCGAAGTGCGGAATCTGCCAGTAACGATCGACGCTGTAGCGGTGAAATCCGCCGCCGAGATGGTCGCGGATGCCACCCAGCGACATCCAGGTCAGCGTGCCCAGCAGCATCTCCTTGGCACGCTCGCTCTTGTCGCGGTCGGCATTCTTGGCGCTGGCCCGGTCAAGCAAAAAGACCAGGTTGCTCGGCTCGGGGAACTTGGGCTGCCGGGGATTGGGACCGTAGCCAAAACCGCCGTACTTGGGGTCGTATTGCTCGTCGAGCGCCTCCTGCACGGGGGCGACCAGGGCTTCATCGAGCGCGACCAGGGCCGGCGTCTTGCGGCCTTCCATTTCGGCCTTGGTGAAGCGGGCGACCGTTTTGGCGTCCTCGCGAATCTTGTCGGGAGATTTGCCCCAGATCTCCTGCACCTTGGTGACGATCGTCAAAAAGCCCGGCGCGCCTTGGCGGTCGCCGTCGCGGGCGGGGAAATAGGTGCCGCCCACGAACGGATCGGCTTCGGGCGTGAGAAACATCGACAGGGGCCAGCCGCCGCCGCGCGGCTCGCCGGCCAGCTGGTGATAGACGGAGAGGGCGGTCATGTAGATCTGGTCGATGTCGGGCCGCTCCTCGCGATCGACCTTGATGCAGACGAAGTGCTTGTTGAGGAAAGCCGCGATTTCCTCGTCGTGGAAGCTCTCCCGCTCCATCACGTGACACCAGTGGCAGCTCGAATAGCCGATCGACAGGAAGATCAGCTTCCCCTCTTTCTTCGCCTTGGCCAGGGCCTCTTCGCCCCACGCATGCCAATCGACCGGGTTGTGGGAGTGCTGGAGCAGATAGGGGCTCGTCTCCTTCGCCAGCCGGTTGGTGTGCTTGGGAGGCGCCTTCGTTTTCGGTTCGTCGGCTGCCAGAAAGAGCGGGCAGGCAACGAGCCAGATGGCCGCGAGCGCGTGGAATCGGTGCATGGCAGGAACCGGGCGCGGGTAGTGGGAGGATCAGCCGATTCTAGCACGAGAGGCGGTCACAAGCGGTGTGGTCGCAGCGACGTATCACACCAACCCGAAGCGTCAGCGAGGAGAAGACCTAAAACTCCTCGCTTACGCTTCGGGTTGGTATTAGCTCGCCGCGACTGCCGTTGGCGCGGCGCGATTGCGGATCGCCAGGGCGATTCCGATCACGATCAGCACCAGGCCCGCGTAGGGGAAAATGCCGGTTACCAGGCTGATCACGCCGACCAGCGCCAGCAGCACGCCGCAGGCTACGGTGCCCAGCAGCCGGGCATAGGCCTCGCGAGCCGGCTGGCGGGTGGCGGCCCAGGCGATCAGGACGACCGCCGCCAGGATAGTCAACCCGAGCAGCCGGCCGACCAGCGTGTTCGCGACGGGGCGGGCCGAGATTTCGATCTGGCCGCGGGGCGTCGTGAAGCTATAGGCACGTCCGCGCTCCGGCAGCCGGAAATCGAGGCTCGCCAAGCCGGCGGCGAGCGTGTCGAAGTTGTCGCCCGAGACTACCGCGGGAGCCGCAGGGGCAGGCGACGCTGCTACGGAACCACCCGTCGTCGGTGCCCCGAACGGATCGGCGGCCTGGCCGCCAGCCGGTTGCGATCCTGGTGCGGCATAGCGCGCGTCAGCGCTGCCTGGAGCGCCTTGTCCGCCGCCAAAGAACCCGCCTCCCATGCCGCCCATGCCGCCCATCGCGCCGCTCCTGGACTGCGGCCCGCCAGCCATCGGCTGGTCCGCCGGCGGCTGGCGCGGCAGTTGAATGGCCAGTCCACCCAGCTCCTGCTGCTGCGTTTCCTGGTCGAGTTTCATGCCATAGCGTGAGAGCTTGCCCAGTTCTTCCTCGCGGCCGGACTGAAGGTCGCGGACTTCGTCAGCGTCCATTTGGAGCTTTTGCTCGAGCTGTTGCCGCTGCTGCTCGTTGGCCAGTTGCGGGTTCTGTGCGGCTTCAGCCTGGCCCTGCGCTTGGTCACCGCCATAGCCTGCGGCGTTGCTCTTATCGTCGGCAAAGTTCTTTCCATAGCCGCGCGAATAGCGACCGCCGGGCTTGCCGGATGCTTGCCCCACGCCGGGTTTGTTTGCGTCTTTCCCTTCCGCGGCGCCTTCCCCCTTGGTCTCCAAGGAGTTCTGGTTCAGCCAGGCGGGATTGAACGTCGATTCCTTGCCATTTGCTGCGAGGCCGTCCTGCTGGAAATTGCTCCCCAGGCCCGAGACGACGTTCTTCGACCGCGTCACTCCCTGGTCCATCCAGTAGCTGTTGAGCCGCTCACGGTTGTCCGTGACGGCGGCTTGCTGGCCGGACTGCTGCTGGACCTGCTGCTCGGCCTCCCGGAGCAAGAGGTCGTTGCCTCTTTGCAACTGGCGCCCGTTATCGCCGAGGGCCATCGAGCGGCTGTCATCGAACATCACCGCCAACTGCTTGAGGTTCGACTGGGCCCGAATCTTCGTATAGGGATTGACGCTGGTGAGCAGCTCCTTGGCCTCTTGAATCCGCTTGTTGAGATACGACTGGTACACCTCGCTCAGCTCCGACTCATCCACAACCGGCCGCATCGTGCCGCCGAATTCGAAATAGCTCGACCAGTCGAAGTTTTCGGGCAGGTGCAGCCTGACCTGGCTCAGCTCGACGTTGATGTTGACCGTCTTCATCAGCGGAAAACGGACCTGGGCGAAGCTCGTCACCTTGGACATCTGCCCGCCATACTTGAGCTGCACCGGATAATCGGCTTCTCCCTCGCCCATCTTCACCAGTGGAATGCGCACGACGCCCACTGGGGCGGTTGCGCCCGCCGCTGCTGGCGCTGGGTTTGCTGCGCCCGCCTGCGGCGGAACGACCGGCTTCACCGGCTGGCCGGCGACCGTGGCAGTCCACAGGCGTGCTCCGTCGGGCAATTGGATCTCGAGGAACTGCTCGGTGGCGTTGGTGACGCGATATTCCTGAAGGCCGCGATAGGCCCCGGCTGCATCGACCACGAGCACGGTCGTCGCCAGGTCGATCCGCGCGGCGGCCGTCTCGGCCGCGGCGCGCTCCTTGGTCTTGAATTGCAAGCTTGGGCCGGCGCCGGCGGCATTTTCATTGGCCACGATATACGCTTCGGTGATCGTGCCGCCGAGCACGCCTTGTAGCTCGCGATAGGTCTGCTGCTGCGGGCTCAGCCTTTCGAGGCCGCTCACGCCCCCCGCGGTATCGATCTCGTCGCGGCCCGCGTTCTCGATCGCCACCAGCCGCTGGTCGGTGCGGCCCGTCTCGACGCGCGGAATCGCCACGGCTTGCGGGGCCGCCGTCAGCAGGCGGTCCTGCATCACGACGATCCCGAACCGGTCGCGGACGTAGTCTTGCAGCTCGATCTTGAAGCGGACCCAGCCGGGAAGCGGCTGGCCCTGGGCGTCGGTCGCCGGCTCGACCGTCTTGCTCTTGAGCAGCTTGACGTTGAGGCGGGCCTTGGCCA
>JAKEHX010000459.1 GCA_022614795.1 Planctomycetaceae bacterium
GCGGCCGGAGGCGGACATCGTGATCTACGATGGGGACTGCAAATTCTGCACGGGCCAGGTCCAGAATCTCGCGCGGTGGGATAGCAATTCGCGATTGGCGTTTCTGTCGCTGCACGATCCAGTGGTCGCAAAGCGTTTCCCCGATTTGACTTACGATCAGCTCATGGAGGAGATGTACGTCGTCGATCAGGCGGGCAATCGCTACGGGGGAGCGGCTGCGTTCAAGTACCTGACGACGCGCCTGCCGCGGCTGTATGTGCTGGCCCCGCTGATGCACCTCCCGTTTACGATGTCGCTTTGGCGGTGGGGTTATCGGCAGGTTGCCCGGCGGCGCTATTTCCTGATGGGCAAATCGGCCGACGCCTGCGGCGACGGGGCATGTAAGGTCCACATGAAGTAAGTCTTGGCCCGCCAACGACTTACCGGCCGACATTCGCGCCGTAGTGGCATTCCTCTATACTGCCGGAAGCGGCTCAGCAAGAGCTTCGCCCTCCCACTCCGCCCGGAGTGGCACCCCACATCCGTCATTTGACTTTCGACATTCGACACTTTCGCGCTGATGGCCGGCTACTCCCTCACCCACCTCAAACAGCTCGAAGCCGAGAGCATTCACATCATCCGCGAGGTGGTGGCCGAGTTCGAAAACCCGGTGATGCTCTATTCCATCGGCAAGGACTCGGCCTGCATGGTGCGGCTGGCACAAAAAGCCTTCTATCCCGCCAAGCCGCCATTTCCGCTGATGCACGTCGATACGACGTGGAAATTCAAGGAGATGTACGCCCTCCGCGACAACTACGTCGCGAAGGAATTGGGGCTGAAGCTGATTGTCCACGTGAACGAGGAGGGGCTGAAAAAGGGGATAAGTCCCATTACGCACGGCAGCAAAACGCACACCGACGTGATGAAAACCGAGGCCCTCAAGCAGGCCCTGGACAAATACAAATTCGACGCGGCCTTCGGCGGCGCGCGGCGGGATGAAGAGAAATCGCGAGCCAAAGAGCGGGTCTATTCCTTCCGCGACCAGTTTCACCGCTGGGACCCGAAGAACCAGCGGCCCGAGCTGTGGAACCTCTACAACGCCCGCGTGAACAAGGGCGAGAGCATCCGCGTCTTCCCGCTCTCGAACTGGACCGAGCTTGACGTCTGGCAGTACATCCATCTCGAGAACATTCCGATCGTGCCGTTGTACTTCGCCAAGGAGCGGCCAATCGTATGGCGCGACGGCATGATGATCATGGTCGATGACGACCGCCTGCCGCTTAAGCCCGGCGAGAAACCCGAGATGCGCCGCGTCCGCTTTCGCACGCTCGGCTGCTATCCGCTCAGCGGCGCGGTCGATTCGAATGCGACGACGCTACCGGAGATTATCCAGGAGATGCTGCTCACGAAATCATCCGAGCGGCAGGGACGTTTGATTGACCACGACCAGAGCGGATCGATGGAGAAGAAGAAGAAGGAAGGATACTTCTAGAGAATTGCCTGGCGATTTCGATTTCATGCCTCGTACGATCAAAGATGCAATTGCTGATTCTGGGATTCATGTCGCTGACGACGATCTGGTGAATTTCGGACGCAGCCACAGAGTTCAAATCGATCCATCGACGGGACCGAGGTCGTACTGGTTTCGGTACGGGGACGTTCGGGACATGACGCTTCCGCAAGTCCAAGCCGCGATCGGGGGTCTGGCATCGGCCGGTCAACCGGGCGGTGCGAAGTGATGCGCGTTAGCGGCCTGCCGCCGGCAGGCTTCACGCATCGTTCCGGATCGAGCTTTTTCAACGTGGACGAATTCACCATCGATGTGCCTGTCGTGGTAAAATGCACTATCGACGTTGGTTGACGCGGCAACTTGATGAAAGGACGCGGTATGGACTATCGACTGGATGACCTTGTCGATCAGCAGCGGATTGTCGCGGTCGATGCGACGCCGGTTCCAGCGCCGCCTAACTCGCGCTATCCCGGCGAGCATCTGCTGGTGAATTGCCATTATGGCGTGGAGATGGCCCAGAAAGCTCCGGGCGCCTTGCTGGATGTCGCACGGGCGGATGCAGTCGAAGTGATGCGCCGTTTGGCCGCCGATCCCCAGACTGCGAATTATGTGTCCGCGGTTGTCACGATCTATGGCCATTTTCCCTGCCCCGGCGCTGGACGCCCAGCCCGGCGGCGAATCTATCGCCTGAATATCCTTACAAGAGAATTGCTGGCCAGCGGCGCGGAATTGAAGGCGGACGGACTGCCCGGAATGCATGCCGAAGAGAGTTCCGAGCTTGAAGACATCGCCGAACTTCTTCACGAGGCCGCTCATTAGCAACGCCAGGCCGCCAACGGCAAGATCGGGAGGGCGAGGCCGAGCCTCAGCCGCGGAGCGGCGACAGGAAATAGCCCGGCCGTGAGGCCGGGGTGACCAGAGAAAAAGAACCACGCAGCCCCGAAGGGGCGACACCGAATCGACGACCAATCCTGTGCCGCCCCTCCGGGGCTGGAAAATTCCATTCGATTCATTACCCCTGGCTTACGCCAGGGGCTATTACGTGCCGCCGCTCCGCGGCTAAATGCGACAAGTCAGCGGCTTAGAACCCCAGCGATGTCCCATCAATCGGATCTTATTGCGACGGATATCAACGCCTATCTGGCGCAACATGAACGGAAGGAACTTCTCCGCTTCATCACGTGTGGTTCGGTTGACGATGGCAAGTCGACCTTGATCGGCCGGCTGCTGTATGAATCCAAAATGATCTACGAGGATCAGCTTGCGGCGATCCAGAAGGACAGCCAGAGGCATGGCACCACAGGCGGCGAGATCGACCTGGCCCTCTTGACCGACGGCCTGGAGGACGAGCGGCAGCAGGGCATTACGATCGACGTGGCCTACCGCTATTTCTCGACCGACAAGCGCAAGTTCATCATCGCCGACACGCCGGGCCACGAGCAGTACACGCGAAATATGGCCACCGGCGCCTCGACGGCCGACCTGGCCATCATTCTGATTGACGCCCGGCACGGTGTACTCGTCCAGACGAAGCGGCACAGCTTCATCGTCTCGCTCTTGGGCATCAAGCACATCGTCGTCGCCATCAACAAGATGGACCTCGTCGATTTCAGCCAAGAGACGTTCGAGAGAATCCGCGGCGACTATCAGTCGTTTGCCGCCCGGCTCGACCTGCCCGACGTGCATTTCCTGCCGATTTCGGCCCTCAAAGGAGACAACGTCGTCCAGTCGAGCAAAAACACGCCCTGGTACGACGGGCCCACGCTCATGGGCCTCTTGGAAAACGTCTATATCGCGTCGGACCGCAACCTGGAGGATTTCCGCTTCCCGGTGCAGCTTGTGAACCGGCCGAATCTCAACTTCCGCGGCTTTTGCGGCACGATCGCCTCGGGCATCGTCCGCAAGGGAGACGAGATCATGGCCCTGCCGTCGCGGAAGACGAGCCGCGTGAAGTCGATCGTCACCTACGACGGCGAGCGCGATGAAGCGTTTTCGCCGCAAGCGGTCACGCTGACGCTCGAGGACGAGATCGACATCAGCCGCGGCGACATGATCGTGCGGCCGGGCAATACGCCGCGGGTCGAGCAGAAGTTCGAGGCGATGGTCGTCTGGATGTCGGAAGAGCCGATGGTGCCGGGCAAATCGTATTGGATCAAGCAGACCAGCAAGACGACCCCCGGCCAAATCAACACGCTTCGCTACCAGGTCGATGTCAACACGCTGCACCGCAAGGACGCGCCGACCCTGTCGCTCAACGAAATCGGCCGCTGCTCGTTCACCGTCAATCAGCCGATCTGCTTTGACACCTACCGCCGCAACCGGGGCAGCGGCGCATTCATCCTGATCGACCGCCTGACCAACGGCACGGTCGGGGCCGGGATGATCCTCGACCGGAGTACGAACGAGGGCCGCCACGACCACTGGGACGACGAGCCCGCGTCGGTCGGCAGGCACGACGAGCGGAGCAATGTAAGCAGCACCGAGCGGCAGGCCCGCTTCGGCCAGCAGCCGGCGACGGTGCTCTTGACGGGTCTCACCGGCAGCGGCAAGAGCACGCTGGCCTATGCCCTGGAGCGGAAACTGTTCGATCAAGGCCGGGCCGTGGTCGTGCTCGACGGACAGAACATGCGCCGCGGAATCAGCAAGGACCTGGGCTTCTCGGCCGACGACCGGAGCGAGAACCTGCGCCGCAGCGCAGAGGTAGCCCGGCTGTTCAATGAGGCGGGAATGATCGTTGTCGCCGCCTTTGTGGCGCCTGACGAGGTGGTCAGGCAAAAAGCGGCCGGGGCGATCGGCCGCGAGCGGTTCCTGGTGGTGCACCTCGATTGCCCGCTGGAAGTCTGCCGCCAGCGCGATCCCGACGGCCATTACAAGCTGGCCGACAGCGGCGAAATCGCCATGCCCGGCGTCTCGACTCCCTACGAGCCGCCGGCCGCGCCGGACCTGGTGCTCAGAACCGATCGGCTGGGCGTTCAGGTGTGCGTCGAGAAGCTGGTGGCGCTGCTCGAGGAGCGGGGAGTGCTGTAGGCCGGATTTGTAATCCGGCGGCGGTTAGGACGGATTACAAATCCGTCCTACGAAATCGGCTTCGCACGCGGGATGCGGTCGGCCTTGTCCTTTTTGCGAATCGGGCCGTCTTCGGCGGGCGTGAAATCGATCGTCTCGGCAAACACTTTGGCACTCGGCTGCACCTGCTTCGCCTCGCCGACCAGATGGACCGGGGCCGGCTCGGCTGCGTGATCCAGGCCCGAGATGTATTTCCGCCAGGCATCGAGTTCTTCGGTCGTCAGCGTGTTCTCGCGGGTGATTTCGTGCTTGAGGGCCTTATCCGCTCCTTCGACCTTCACCGTCACGGTCAAGAGGCCGTTCTCCTCGTAGCGGAACCGCACGTCGATCGGCGTCTGAATGGGCAGATTGTCGGGCAGGTTGCGGACCGAGCACTTGCCCAGCTGCGAGCAATCGTCGGGCGAGAGGCTTTCGCCTTCGACGATCTGCACGAGGATCGACTTCTGCCCGGCCTTCTGCGTTTTGAACACGCGGCGGGCCACGACCGGCAGCGGCGTGTTGCGGGGAATCAAAATCGCGTTGCGCGGCCGCCGGGTTTTCGCGTCGCTGGCGACCAGGCCCAGGCTGTGTGAGTTGACGTTGCGAATGCGGAAGTTCGGTGACTTGCCGTCGTGAAACGCCAGGAGCAGGCCCGCGTGCAGCGCCGCGCCGTGGGCCACCGCCTCGTCGGGCGACACCGAACAGTCCGGCTCCTTCCCTGAAAGCTGCCGCAGCATCTCGACCACCGCGGGCATCCGGCTCGAGCCACCGACCAGCAGGACGCGGTCAATTTCCTTCCATTCCAGCCCTGCTGCCTGGAGCGTCTGCCGCGTGGTGAAGGCGGTGCGATCCAGCAGGTCTTTCGTCATGTCGTGGAACTGCTGCC
>JAKEHX010000460.1 GCA_022614795.1 Planctomycetaceae bacterium
CGTTGGGGGAGTGCTGTGCGGTTGTGGATCGGCCCTGATCGCCGCCTTGTTCCGGGGCGTACTCAGGCACCAGGCCCAACTCGAACGGGTGCTGAAATTGCCGGTTGTAGGAGTATTGCCGAACTCGGCGTCCGCCTTGGCGGCGTCCTCGTAGCAGTTCTTCTGACCTAGAGTTAATGGGACTCTCCTGCGCCCCCCTTGCGCAGGCGCGCCGCAGTGGCACAACAACCCTGCGCTCGTCCTAGGAACAGACAAGGCATGAATCGTTTGATCGACAGTCCATCCCGTACCACGGCGTCTTGCCGCGGAGCCACACTCGATGTGCGGCGGAGCGAACCCCGCCGCACGGGCATGCCGCTGCGCGCGTTGGGGGGATTCGCGACAACCATGAGCGAGATGCTCGGTCCGCGCGAGACGGCCGCCCTGGGGATCCTGGCCTACCGCCGCGTCATTGAACCCATACCGGGGATGGCTTCGCCGGCCGACAATGTTTCGCCCGCACGCCTCAAGGAGCAATTGGAAGGGCTGCTTGGCAGAGGCTTTCAGGTCTGGCCGCTCAGCCAAGTCGCCGGCCACCTGCGCGAAGGCCGGCCGATCCCGCGCCGGGTCTTTGCCATAACCTTCCATGACCCTTTCGAAAACGTCTACCTGAACGCCTTTCCGATCCTGCGGCTGCTCGAGCTGCCCGCGACGGTCTTTCTGGCCCCGGCTTGTCTCGATGTGCACGAGCCGCTGCCGCACGAACGCTGGGAGCCGGTCGGTCTGGGCAACATTCCCTATACGACGTGGAAGCCGCTCACCACCGTGGAGTGCAAAGAGATGCACAGGAGCGGCCTGGTGGAGCTGGGCCTGCGTGCGAACCTCGGCGAGGGTGCTGGCCGCAGCGCGGCCGGACTGGCCGCCGAATTCGAACAAGGCTTGCGGCACTTGAGCGAGCAGTTTGGCATCAAACAAGCGAGCATCGTCTTCCCGCGCGATCGCGCGGGGGAGGGCGGAGCTCAAGAATTTGCAGCGGCCGCCCAGGCCGCGGGCGCTCGGTGCGGCCTCACCAACGAGCCGCGCCTGGTGCGCCCGGGCGACAGCCCATTCGCCCTGGGCGGATTTTCTGCCGAAGAAGACGATACAGCCGCCAGCCTGGCGGCCAAGCTGAGCGGTTGGTATGAGGCGGTCCATTCGCTCGGCCGCACGATGTTGTGGCGCGGCCCCTCGCCGCCGCGCCCAGGCGCGAATGCCGAAACGGAGCGGAACTGAGGACCAGCCCCATGCCCAACCCAGACATCAGCGTTGTCGTGTGCACCCGTAACCGGGCGGCGCTTCTGCGCGGCGCGCTGGCCAGCCTGTACGACCTGGCGACGGAGGGCGAATTCACCTACGAAATCGTCGTCGTCGATAGCGAATCGACCGACGAGACGCGGCAAGTGATCGTGGCCGCCGCGCGCGAATCGAAGCACACGCTCCGCGGCATCAGCGAAAAGGAACCGCAGATCGTCGCGGCTCGCAATCGCGGCGTCACGGCGGCGCAAGGACGCTGGATCGCGTTTTTCGACGACGACCAGCTGGCCGACTGGCATTGGCTGGCCGAGCTGTTCCGCGGGGCCGCGGAAAAGGGGTGCCGCGTCGTCGGCGGGTCCGTGCAATTGGCCCTTCCCGAGGGTTGCCAGCGGCAATTGCACCCCACCGTTCAATTGCTCCTGGGCGAGACGCCCGGCGCCGACTTGCCGCAGCGATTCGGCGACCGGCTGCTGCCGGGCCGCGGCAACTGGATGATCGAGCGAAGCGTCTTCGAGGAGGTTGGGCGGTTTGCCGCCACGATCGAAGGACGCGGGGAAGAGACCGACCTCTTTGCGCGGATCGAACGAGCACGGATTGACGCCTGGTACATCCCCACGGCGATCGTCCATCATCTCACCCCGGCCGAGCGGCTCGAAACCAGCTATTTGTTGAAACAGGCCCGGATCAGAGGACGGTGCGAGGCGGCCTACAAGCGCGCGGTGCTGGGTCCGATCCGCTTCATGGGCGTATCGCTCGCGAGGCTGTTCCGCCAGGCGGCGGTTGAATACCCGCGCTGGTTCTGGACCAGGCTGGTAAGCGGCAGCGAAAAGACGCTCGGGCGGCAATGTGAGCTGGCCGTGACGGAAGGATTCCTGGAAGGCGGCAAACCGGATGCCCCTCCGAAGCGAATCAACCTGCCGGCTGCGCCCGCCGCGCGTCCCTCTGAGGCGGCGACGCGCCGGCCGGCCCCTGTTTTCATTCTCCGCAGCGGCGAGCCGACCGCGGTGATGGACATCCCCCAGCTGGCGCCAGGCGCGGCCTTGCCGAAGTTTCCGTCGCACTGATGCCAGGACCATTCACTGCGGAATCCGATTGAGCGTGTAGTGCGCCTCCGCAGGATGAAACGGCTCTTTGCCGCGGACCAGCGGCTTGAGCTGGAATTCATAGAGGAAGCCCTCGCGCAGGCCATCCAGCCGCAGCGTCACGCGCCGGGCGTCGGGCGAGACTTCAATAGCGGCGACTTTCTCGATCCGCCGGTCCAGATTGGGCCCGCCGTAGGCCGGCGTCGGCTCGCGGCGGTAAGAGGCGATCGAATAGTTGGACGCTTCGCCGGCCTTGGCTCGATCGACGGGGCGGAAGAAATCGATCGTAAAGCCGTCACTCGTCGCCCGCACCTCGGCGATGCCACAGGGGAGCTTTTCGGGCTCGATCTTGATCTGCACGATGTCGCCGACGTTGTTGCCAGCCCCCCAGCCGCTGTCGCGGATGTTGCCGACATAAAGCTCGCCGCGCGGCGAGACGGCGCAGACGATCGGCCCCAATAGGCCGTCCTCGACGTTTTCCGGCGGAATGCTGAGCGGATAGGCAGCCCCTTGATAGGTGTCGCCGACTTTCTGGAGCGTCATGCGGATGAGCTGCCGGGTATCGTATTCGCAGCCGATGAGGTGGCCTTCGAGGGGGCCAAATGCGTCCTTCCCTGTGCTTTCGCGCAGAGCCTTCGGCGTATCAAGAAAACAAATTCCGTTGACGCTCCGCGTCCAGGGATGCGGAATATCGATCGCCGGTTTATCGTAGCGCGGCGGTTTGTACCCGCGATCCTTCTCCAATTCATTGATGAAACCAAAATGGGCCCCAGGCCGGACATGGTTCAGCTCGTTGAACGGGTTGTAGTTCCCCTGGTTGTCGGTAACAAACAATTCGCCTTCGCGATTTCGGGCCAGTCCCATCGGGAAGCGGTGGCCGGAGGAGAAGACCTCGATGTCGAACAGCCGCGGGTTATCGGGCGTCGCTGTCCGGGGAACCAGTTTCAGCAATTGTCCGCGGTGCTTCGCCGCCGCATCGCTCCGCTGGTCCTGTTCGCAAGGCAAGCCGAGGTAGTATTCGCCCTTTTCACCTGGGACCAGGCCGACCGCCCAGTCGTGATAGTCGTCAGTCACGCCCCAGCCGGATGCCAAGAGGTAATGCCGATCGGCGAGACCTGTATCATCCACTTCTCCTAGCCGCATGAGGCCTGCCTTCGCGAGAACATCGACATAATCCTGTTCGGCAACTATCCCATACGGAGTTGCCAGGCCGTCCTCCAACAGTCGCAAGCTGTCCTCCAGTAAATCACCGTCGGTGTCGCTGGCTACAAAGACCTGGCCCTTGAGTGTTGCGAACACCAGCTTGCCATCGGGCTTCCAAGCAAGTGCCGAGGGCATGATGTCGTCGGGCAGCGAGAGACGCTGAGCGCTGAAGCCGGAAGCGATCGTCACAGGCAGCGATGCTCGCGAGATTGCAGGAGATGGATCAAGCAAAAACTGATCGGCGGGAATGCCCGTTTGGTATTCCAGCGTCAGGCGATCAGCGGGCAAGGCGCGAAGGCTTGGCGACGAAAGAAAACTAAATGAGCCGTCACCATTCCACTGGACATTCTCGGAAGTGATGAATCGTATATGCTGATTTCCCTGACCAGGCAATTGCATTGTCCGCTCAGCCTTGTTGAATTTGCCCCGGCGAAACAGCTCGGACGACAAAATGCGAATCTGAACGTGCATGCCCGGCGGGATTCCAGTGATCCCCATGGTTCGAACAAATCCCGATGCACTCGGCGAATCTGCGTCCAGCAGTTGAATGACATCGAAGACCCGAAGCATCACGACTTCGCTTGATTTGTCCTTCGCGGACTGCGGAAACTCGATGGAGCGCTGGAAGATGAGACCGCTGCCGTTGCGATTGATGTGGTCCATTCGAGCGGCAAACTGACCCTTCGTTCGAGGCCAATATTGCTTTCCATCCGCGACGAGGGATATCTCGGTTTCGTCAATACCTGCACCAATGATCGACTCGCTCGCCGCCTCCCAATACCAGCTCTTCCCCTTCGTTCGCTGGCGGGCGGTGTCGCCCAGCCACCAGGCGGCGAGACGGTTGGTTTCCAGGTCGAACAGGATGTTGTGCCGGTTCGGCAGGCCGATCACCAGCGGGAAGAGATAGGTCTTGTCGCCCGCCTTGATGACGTCGTGCAGGACGATCGGCCACTCCTTCTTTTCGGGCACGCCCGACAGCCGCAGCACGCGGACCGGGTTGGGCTCGGGTGGCTCGAAGCCGGGAGTGTTGAGGATGTGCCAGACGGCAGCCAGTTGATCGTCGATCTTTTCGTTCAGCACGCCGCGGACGGGAATCTGGACCGACGGCATCTCCATCCGCGGCACGATGCGGGCCGGGTTTGCGCACCAGCGGCGAAACCATTCGCGGCGAATGCGCTTGTCGAGCAGCGACAGATCGGGGCCGCGGGCGTTGAGCGGGGCCTTGTCAGGGAGGACGCTGCCGACCTGGTGGCAGCTCGTGCAGCCAAAGCCGTCGGTGGTGACCAGGCGCGGCCCGGCAGCGGCCAAAGTCCCGACCATTGGTCGGGGTGACGGCTCGGCAGGAGCCTCGCCCTCCCAATTCGGAATCCGATCCGTCACTGTGAAATACGCGGTCAGGGCTGCAAGCTGCTCGGTCGTGAGATTGAATCGGGGCATCCGGACGAGCAGATAGGGCCGATGCGGCGGGCCTTTCCGCTGAATCGCGTCC
>JAKEHX010000461.1 GCA_022614795.1 Planctomycetaceae bacterium
CATCCGGGCATACACGTCGTTCAGCACCCAGTGAAACACGCACAGGTGAATGCTCTCGACCATGCCCATATCGGGCAGGTCCACGTGCAGGCCGTGCTGCTGCATCGCTTTCAGCTTGCCGCCTCCATAGCCGGTCAGGCCAAACGTCGTTAGCCCGTGGCGGTTGGCCCAATCGACCGCCGCCAGGATGTTCGGGCTGTTGCCGCTGCCGCTGATGGCAATCAACAGATCCCCCGCCGAGCCGTAGTTCATGAGCTGCTGCACGAAGATCTGGTCGTAGCCGCAGTCGTTGCCCACGGCCAGGAGCCAGCCGGTGTTGTCGGTCAGGCTGAGCACCTTGATCCGTTTTTTTGATTCATCCTTCAAGTCTTCCGGACGCAGCGTGCTCTTGCCCAGGTCCTCGGCCATATGGCTGGCGGTCGTGCCGCTGCCGCCGTTGCCGATGATGAAGACATACCGCCCCTGCTGCCAGGCGTCATACACCAGGTCGGCCCAGTGGCGGATGTCCGCCCGGTTGAGCCGGTTGATCTCGGTGTTCAGTCGGGCGAGATATTCGGGAAGATCGAGCTTTGCGCCGAGCATGAGGAGGGGCTAGGGCTGGGGGCTAGGGCTAGGGATTGCGAGTTGGGGGTGGGGCATGAATGCGGATTCCGAGCGGAAGCTGGTGCTTCTCTTTGTTCTCCTACGTACTGTGTACTGAGTACTAAGTACTGAGTACAGAGCCACAAGCCCGAACGAGCGAACCCTAGCCCCCGACCCTAGCCCTAGCCCCCAGCCCTAGCCCCCAGCCCTAGCCCTTCAGTCCGCCTTCGCCTGCGCGATGCCCCGCGGGAGATTGACGCACAAAACGACGGTCATCCCCGCCACGATGAAGATCAATAGACTCAGGATGGCAAGGTTGGCGCTGTCCGTCCAGACAAAAACCTGGGCAAAGAGGATCGGCCCGAACATGCTCGTCGCCCGGCACGAAAGGTTGAAAAAGCCGAAGAACTCGGCCGTTTTTGCCGTGGGCGTCATCGACCCCATGACCGCCCGGCTAATCGACTGCGTGCCCCCCATGACCATGGCAAGCACGACGCCCAGATACCAGAACTGAGTCTGGGTCGTCGTGAAGAACGCCGCCACGAGCAGGCCGCACCAAATCGTGAGGCACGCCAGCAGCGTCGTCTTGGCGCCGATCCGATCACCCAGCCAGCCGACGCCCAGCGCTGCGGGCGTGGCGACGAACTGGATCATCAACACGACCATCGCCAGGTCTTTGGCTTTCATTCCCAACTTGTTCTGCGCGAATACGGACGCCTGGCTCATTACCGTTTGAATGCCTTCGTTGTAAAGCAGGAACCCCAATAGAAAGAGCGCGAGCACGCTGTACGAGCGGATTCTACTGAGCGTGTGCAGCACCTCGCCGATCGCGTGCTGGGCCGTCGCGCCCAGGCCCAGAGCCTTGCCGCGCGGCGGGTTCCGGTCGCGGAGGATGAAGGCGGCGGGGAGCGTGAAAATCGCCCACCACAGTCCCATGATCACCAGGCCCAAGCGCAGGCCTGTTTCGTCCGAAAGGCCGTAGCTGCTGCCGATCATAAGCACCGCGATGGCCACGGCCAGGGCCAATCCGCCGCCAAAATAACCCGCCGCATAACCGTAGCCCGAAACGCGGTTCATCGACTCTTCGTCGGCGATCTCGGGCAGAAAACCGTTATAGAAGCTGAACGACAGCTCAAATGCCAGGCTCGCCAGAAAAAAAAGCGCCACGAATGCCACGGGCCCGAATTGCCAGTCGCGCGGCACCAGGCCCATCAGCACGCTGCATGCCGCTCCCGTGTACGACGTGCATAAGAGCCACGTCCGCTTGTTGGCCCGCGCGTCGGCCATCGCGCCCAGGATCGGCGAGAGCCAGGCCGAGATGAACATCGAGACGCCCAGGCCCCAGCCGTAGGCCAGGATGCCTGGGTCGTCGGGCAATACGAATTTCTGCAAATAGACCACGACAATCGTGATCAGCAGCGTCGAGTAGGCGCTATTGGCCCAGTCGCACAGGGCCCAAGCAACGATCTCGCGGGTCTTAACCGTCCTCCCAGCAGACTCCATGGCAGACAAAACTGCGGCCGATTGGGGCTGGGCTACCTGCGAGGTTTCGTAAGGATTGACGGTCACGCTGCTTCCCTGGCTCCCGTCAGACTCGTGATGCAACCTAGTCAGCGATGATTTCAGTCACGGCAACCGTCAGCGAACCAGACCCCGGCAGCTCAAGCTCAAAGCTGTCGCCGCGGCGATAGTCCCGGTGGTCGCCATAGGCGCCGGCCAAAAGATCCGGATGCTCGTAAACTTCGATCACGTTTTCCCGCAGATTGACGATCCAATAAACAGGAATCGCAGCCGTCGCATACATGCGGAGCTTTACGGTTCGATCTGTGAATAGGGACGAGTCAGCCACCTCAATCGCCACACGCGCCTCTCTTGCTGCCGGTATTCGACCTTGGTACTGAATTGGCCGACCGGGCAGAATCAGTCCGTCAGGCTCGGGTTCATGATTAGGACCAATCACCACGGGCGACTGAATTCGCAGGTGATGTTGAGCAGGCGTCAATCGTGCATTGAGCTCCACGAGCTGCGCAACGGCAAGCACATGTCGTGGACCGTGGGTCATCGCTGAGCCTCCAGAATCCCGCCGGTCCTTGTAAACCAGAATGCCGTCAATGAGCTCGATGGGCGCGCCTTCCACGATGAGCCCCAAATCGATCATCTTGTGGTATTCATCGACGTTCCATCGCTTGACGATTGGACCGAGCCCTGCGCTGCCCGTCGGAAATGCTGGCGCCTCTAGTGTTGTCATCAGTGTTTCTCGAATGCTGGTGCGCTACTCCATTATGCCTTCGCCGGCTCGATGGCGACTAGCTCGTTTCCCTCCGCCATCTTGCGGATGTCCTCGGTGATCTTCATCGAGCAGTACTTGGGCCCGCACATCGAGCAGAAGTGGGCCGACTTGAACGTGTCTTGCGGCAGCGTTTCGTCGTGATAGGCGCGGGCCGTCTCGGGATCGAGCGACAGGCGGAACTGCTCGTTCCAGTCGAACGCAAAGCGGGCCTTACTCAGCGCGTCGTCGCGATTTTGCGCCCCTTTGCGTTTGCGGGCCACATCGGCGGCATGGGCGGCGATCTTGTAGGCGATCACACCCTGCTTGACGTCCTCGCGGTTGGGCAGGCCGAGGTGCTCCTTGGGCGTCACGTAGCAGAGCATCGCCGCCCCGCTCCAGCCGGCCAGCGCCGCGCCGATGGCGCTAGTGATGTGGTCGTAGCCCGGCGCGACATCAGTCACCAGCGGACCCAGGACGTAAAACGGAGCGCCCTTGCAGATATCGATCTGCTTCTTGACGTTCATGTCGATCTGGTCCATGGGGATGTGCCCCGGACCTTCGACCATGACCTGCGTGCCGTTTTTCCAGCCGCGCTCGGTCAGTTCCCCCAGTACGTCCAACTCTGCGAACTGAGCCGCGTCGCTGGCATCGGCGATCGAACCGGGCCGCAGACCGTCCCCCAGCGACCACGTCACGTCATACTCGCGCATGATGTCGCACAGGTCGTCAAAGTGCGTGTACAGCGGGTTCTGCTGGCGGTGGGCCATCATCCACTTGGCGATCAGCGAGCCGCCGCGGCTGACGATGCCAGTGACGCGATTCATCGTCAGATGCAAGTGCTCCATCATGACGCCGCAGTGGACCGTCATGTAATCGACGCCTTGCCTGGCCTGGTGCTCGACCATGTCGAGGAAATGCTGCGGCTGCATGTCCTCGATGTTCCCGCCCAGCTCCTCAAGCATCTGGTAGATCGGCACCGTGCCGATCGGCACGGGCGAGGCGTCAATGATCGCTTTGCGGATGCGGTCGATATCCTTGCCGGTCGAAAGGTCCATCACCGTATCGGCGCCGAAGTGGACCGACGTGTGCAGCTTTTCCAGCTCCTCGTCGACGTTGCTCGTGACCGCCGAGTTGCCGATGTTGGCGTTGATCTTGCACCTGGCGGCGATGCCGATGGCCATCGGTTCCAGGCGGCCGGCCAAGTGGACCTTGTTCGCCGGGATCACCATCCGGCCCGCGGCGACCTCATCCCGAACAAGCTCGGCCGCGAGGTCCTCGCGCTGGGCGACGTATTCCATTTCCGGCGTAATCTGGCCGGTGCGGGCGACCTGGAGCTGAGTGGACATGAGCAGCTAACTCAGGAATGCGAAGACCACGCCGGCGGCAGCGCCAGCCGGCGGGGTGCTGAAATCGACACAAACTGTGTACTCTCGTGCATCGTATCGGGGCAGCCGGAATTGTCAATTCGGCAGGGCAGAGCACGGAAGCCTGGCGGGAGCTGTGGCTGGAAAAACGGTGCACGTGCTTCTCATCGTGGCCTGGGTGGGGCACAATGCTGCCCTAAAGGATGCGGATCGTCGCGGCACATTTTCGCTGGCGACGGGCACCATCAAAACCAGGAGTGCAACAGCATGTCAGCGGGACCCAATCCGTATACGCCTGGGGCGGCAATTCCATCGAATCCGGCTGTGGAGCAAGAAATCCAGAAGAAGGCGACCACCGCGCTCATTGCCGCCCTGCTCGGATTTTTCTGCTGCCCGCTCATTCACATTTACGCGATCATGACGGCCAACGATGTGCTGGCACAGATTCAGCAAACCGGCGTCGGCCAACAACACCAGACCTTGGCCACCATCGCCAAGATCGTGGCGATCGTTCACGGGTGTATCGTGATCGCGGTCTTGCTGCTGTATATCGTGATCATTGCCCTCGGCATCGGCGCGGCGGCGGTCGGCAATTGAAGAAGCAATCTAGAGCGTCTTGAGATACTCGAGCAGTGCCAGCTTTTCGTCGGCGGTCAGCTCGTCGGGGAAGTCGTGGCCTTTCGCGCTCTTGCCGAAGGCCCGCGTGTCGAAGTACTCGCGGCGCTGCCAGCCGGCGGCGGCCTCGGCGGGCAAGTGCGTGAAGGTTTCAATCTCCAGCCCGACGCGCTTCGGATCGTAGTCCGCTAGTGTGCGCTTCCAGACCACCGGCCGCTCGCCGGGATGAAGCACGTACCAAAGCGTTGGCACGCTGCCGTTGTGGAAATATGGCGCGCTGGCCCAGATGCCGTCGAGGGGCGGCGCGACATAGCCGCCCGGATCGCGCAAGTTGGCGAGCTTGCCGTAATTGGCAAACCAGCTGGCGCCATAGGCGTCGCGATGGGCCGGCGTCAGTGCATCGAGCCGCACGCGGTCGGTGCCGACGTCTTCAATCGGCACGAGCTTTTCCGGATAGCGGCCATCCTTGCCGTACGTTCCATGGCAATCGGCACAGACGCGATTGAAAGCCGCCTGCCCGACCGCCGCAAGTTTCTCGTCAATCGGAAAGGGGTACTTCGGCGGCTGGATGGACGAGATGTAGGCAAAGACGTCGCGGAATTCCTCCTCCCAGCCGCGGAATTTCTCGGGGCCATTGCTGCGCACGAGCATGAACTGCATGAGGCCCCGGTGCCCTTTCTCCGCGAAGCCGTCGATGTAGAGCATCTTCTTGCGTTGGAAATGCCACCAGGGGGGCGCGTCCATGTCGTGATGGGTCATTTGGGGAACGCCGCGCTTGGCGTCGAAGTTCAGGTCGGGATCGCGCAGGCCCATCAGCACCACGCCAAACATGACCGCGTTGGTGGTCCCGTTGCTCCCGCCCAGTGGAATGAAAGCCCCGCCCACATCCATGCGGCTGAAGGGGCGGCCCAGGGCGGCTTTGGCGAGGCGCGTCTCTTCGGTCAGCGTCTGGAGGGCGAAGCGCGAGTTCGGAGCGCCTGGCCAGACGGTGACGCTGCCCTGTCCGTCAGGCACAGTGCCGCCGTGGCAGGCGAAGCAGTTCATCGTCCACTTGCCGGCATCATCGACCACGTACTGAAGCGGTTTGGATGGATCGTCCGGGCGGGGCGTGAGGCCATAGCGGGCAAAGGCGAGCTGACGCCGCTCTTCCGGCGAGGCTTTTTCGGCCTGCGACCGCAGCGGCTCGGGCCGCTCTTTCCACGCCGTGTCGAAAACCTCCTGGTCGAAATCGGGCGGGAGATAGGCCTTCTCGACCAGCAGCTTGTAGCCCCGCTCGGCAGCCGCGCGGCCAGCGACTGGCTCGGCGGCGCTGGTTGGCGCGGCGAGCAGGCAGATTGCGGTCATTAGAAGCCACCGGCAGGCCATGTGCGAACTCCGGGCGTGGATTGCACTAACCGCAGTATATCGAGCGGGGCAACGGCGGGAGTTTGAAGCGAGTTGCCTCAGGGGGCTGACGCCCCCCGCTCGCCTTTCGCTGACGCCCCCCGTTCGCCTTGGCGTTTCTTGGGTATGAACCCGATCACGAAGCAGATCACCATCAAGCCCCAAAAGACAATGAACTCGGGTCGCCGCGGGCTGTGGAAGTTCAAGAGGTGCGGGACGTGCAACGGGTCGTGCGCAAGCGCCTGATTGCCGCCCGGATTGGCCGGATCATGCCCATCGGCGTCGTGCTGATGTCCAGCCTCATGCCTAGCGGGAGCATGATACGCGTCTAGTCCCAGCGGCCACTTGTCGCGGAGCCAGTCCTCGTAGCGCTTCACCTGTTCGCACCGCTTGAGCTCGAACTGTTCAAAACTCGGCTGCCACGTTCCCACGCTGTCGGCCAGCCACTTGGGCTGGGAAAAACTCCAATCCGAATTCACCCCCCAGTCGGCCAGCAACTTGAGGCCGATGACGATCACCAGCAGGTAAGCCGACACTTCAAACCGCGGAAACTTCTCCAAAAGCCAGATGAAAATCCGGGCCGCGAAGCGCATCAGGATCAGCCCGAGCAAGCCGCCGAGAATGACCACCCAGAGCTTGGGATGGAATGCGCCGGCGGGCATCCCTGGCGGCGGGCTGCCGACCATCGCGATGGCCGCCAGGATCGAATCGACCGCGAAGGCAATGTCGGTCAGCTCAATGACGAACACGGTCGGCCAGAAGCTGGCCAGGCCGAGTTGCTTCCGCCGCTCAGCCGACATATAGACCGGCACGCGTTCGCGGATTTCCGTTTCCTCCTGCTCGGCGCTCAACTCCGCGCCCGATTCTTCCACGAGCCTCGGATGGCCGTGCTCGTCGAGGATGATCTTGTCTTCCTCGGTCTCTTTCGACTCGAAGAAGAGATGCCGGACGCCGATATAAACGAGGTACGCCCCGCCCAGCAATTTCACGAAAGTCCATTGCAGCAGGAAGCTCGCCGTCAGGACGGCGATGAAGCGAAAGATGAACGCCCCGGCCAGGCCGTAGAGCAGGGCCTTGGGCTGTTCTTTCTTGGGAAGCCGCTTGGCCAAGAGGCCCAGCACGAGAGCGTTGTCGATCGAGAGCATCCCCTCGAGGACGACCAGCAAGGCCACGACCGCCAAGTCTTGCACTTCGAGTTTTTGTCCGAGAATGTCGATCAGGGCAGGCGGCAAGAAGGGCATCAGATTCCGTGGCAAGGGAGGGCGGGCGGGGGCAGTCCGTTAGCAGGCAATCATATCCGTCTCGGCCTGATCGTAGTAGCCGTGCGCAGCGCTACGTGGATCAAATTTACAATTTGCAATTCCTGTTTTGCAATTTGCAATGGGGTCGGCGAGACACCAATCGTGACGGCCGTTGATTGCAAAATGCAAAGTAGGAATTGCAAATTCAGTAGTTGAATGTTCGGGGGGTTATCCCGAGTCGACGCAAGGTGTTGTCCCGTCATGGAGTTCGGTCACGCTCGTGGAGGCGATC
>JAKEHX010000462.1 GCA_022614795.1 Planctomycetaceae bacterium
ATCAGGCGGACCTGGCCGATGTCGAGCAGCGTGTGCATTACCGTCGCCAGCAGGTTTTCATTGCCGTAGGGCTCGGTGGCCGGCTCGCCGGCGTCGCGCGTCGATTGGCCGATCACCTGGCCCATGGCGAGGCCGCCGCCATGGAGCAATAGCGGCGACAGGCCGCCCCAATGGTCGCGGCCACCGTTCTTGTTGAGCCGCGGAGTGCGCCCCATTTCGCCGCTGGCCACAAGCATAATCTTGTCGGACAGGCCGCGAGCCTGACAATCCTCGAAGAAAGTCGACACCGCGTGGTCAAACGGCCGGCCGCAATACTGCATCCCCTCTTCGATCGTGGCGTTGTTCACGTCGGCGTGCATGTCCCAAACGAAATTGGTGGTCACGGTGACAAAGCCGCAACCCGCTTCGCACAGCCGGCGGGCCAGCAATAGCAGCTTGCCCAGCGTCTTGGCGTTGTCGACGTAACGCGGGTAGTTGTTCCATTTGCGGCTGATCTGGTCGGGGCGGACGAGCGGAGCCGTGTCGTAGCGGGCGATGGTCTTGGCGTCCTCCTTCGACAGGTCAAACGCCGTCGCGACGCCGCCGAGAATTGTCTGGAGGGCTTGCTCTTGAAAGCGGTCGGTTCCCGAAAGCTCGCCGCGGGCATCGAGGTCGCGGCGAATGCGGTCGAGGCCGCCCAGGAGGCTCTTGCGGTCGTCGATCCGCGAAGGATCGAGCGTGAGCTGCATGTCCTTCTGGAGCGAGCCGCCGCCCCCGGGCATGAACGGGGCATAAGCGCTGCCCAGTCCACCGGCTGAATCAAACTTGCCGAACTGCTCGACCGCCGGGCCGCATTCCGGATCGACCGCTCGCGGGAAGAGCAGCGAATTGAGCGGCATGCCGGTCTTTGGGTCGTTCGTGCCGGCCACGCGGGCAAACAGCGAGCCCATATTTGCGCCGAGCGTCGCCTTGCCCACCACCGGCTTGATGTCGTGGTTGGCGTCGCCCGTGCGGAACGAGCGGACGACGGTCGTCTTGTGTGCCAGCTTCGCGAGCTGGGTGAACGTGCTGCCGTAGGTGACGCCCGTCAGCGACGTGTCGATCTCGCCGGTCACACTGCGGTTCCCGGCCGGAGCCGACATCTTGGGATCGAACGTTTCGATTTGGCTTGGCCCGCCATGCATAAAGAGAAAGACGACGCTCTTGCCGGTGACGGGCCGCAAGTTGGACGGCTTGGCCAGCGACTGAGTCGCGAACAGGTGGGGCAACGACAGCCCGCCGAGGGCGAGGCTGCCGATCCGCAGGAAATCGCGGCGTGCGATTGGTCCGCGAGCACTGGACAGGGAGAGCATGGCGGGGCTCCAGGAGGGAAATGCATTGTCGCCGTTGGCCAACGATCAATCAAGCGCGATTGATGTTTTGTCTTGAGCCGGGGCGCCCGTATCGCAGGTTGGCTCCGCGTGAGGGACCATCACTCGGAGCGTGATGCCTACAATGGCGACCAGGCGCGCCCTCCTGGGATCAATTCCACCGGCTCGCCACGTGCAAAGGAATGACGAAACGGCTGGTGGCATTGATGCAGCCGCAATCGCCGCGTGCTCTGGGAATCGTGACCAGCGCGGGACGCTGGCATCCGCGAAATCCGCGGTTGAATCTCTTCCGAGCGACCAGCGCAAACTGGCCAGCGCAAATTTTTAGGCCGGCGGCAAAACACCTCTCGGAGTTTTGCCGCCGGCCTTTCTCGCTATTGTCCGATCAGAAGATCGCCGAGGCGAATCTTCCCGCGAAAGTCGCGAGCCGCTGCCCAGGTATCAGATGGACATCGCCCGCCTCCGCGACCAAGTGGTCCGTGTTTACTTCTTGGACTTCTTCTTGGTCGATTTCTTCGCCTTCTTCGCGGTCTTCTTCTTGGCTGCCATTAGCTGGCTCCTCCATGGGCGGCGTCTGTTTGGTCCGTCCGTCGCATCTTCCCGGACACCGTGGACGGGAAGTTGCCGTGTGTCGAACAACTCGACAAGTGAGAGTCGCGATCGGGCCACGCATCGTGCTGCTCGACTTGACTAACTCACCTCAATGTTTGCATTCGACCAACTTCACCCATGTTTCGTCAAGGCGAAGTAGCGAACTAACAAGAAAGTTTTTGACACGCGCGACGGCGCGCGAACAGAATCGTTTTCGCGATTTCGAGTCAATCGCGCGCATCGGTGACAACAGCGAAAGCGAAGGTGAGCGATGTCCTCGCGAAGAGAATTCTTGAGCACGATGCTCGGCGGCGCGGCGCTCATCGGCGCTGGCCGGCTGCTCGGCGCGGCGGATGGCAAGCGCACGATCGGTCTGGGCTTCAGCCTCTATGGCATGAAGTCGCTCCCGTTAGCCGATGCTCTCAAGGCGTGTGCCTCTGTCGGCTACGATGGAGTGGAGTTGCCCGTAATGCCCGACTGGCCGGGCGACAGCGCCAAGCTTTCTGCCGAAGCGCGGCGCGACTTTCTTGTGCAGATGAACGACCAGGGTCTGCGTCTGGCGGCGATCATGGAGAACTTGCCGGCGCTGGGAGACGACGCGCAGCATGCCGCCAACCTGGAGCGGCTCAAGCGGGCGTGCGCGCTGGCGGCTGAACTGACGCAGGCAGACAAGCTGCCGCTCGTCGAGACGATTCTCGGCGGCAATGCGGGTGAGTTCGAGGCGGTGAAGGACCGCCTCGTGAGCCGACTGAAGGAGTGGGCTAAGATCGCCGAAGGGGCTAAGGTGACCGTAGCGGTGAAGGCGCACGTCAGCAATGCGACGCAGCGGCCGGGGCAGCTCAAATGGCTTTTGGAGCAAGTCGCAAGTCCTTATCTGAAAGGAGCTTACGACTACAGCCACTTCCAGGTTCAGGAGCTGAAACTGGGCGAGACCATGGCACAGCTGCTGCCGCACTCGGCCTTCATTCACGTCAAAGATACCGAACATTCCCTGGGCAAACGGGGCTTTCTGCTGCCGGGAGAGGGGACGATCGATTACCGCGAGTATTTCCGGCTATTGGCGGCGAGCAAATACCGCGGCGACGTGGTGGTCGAGGTGAGCGGGCAGGTCTCGAGCCAGCCGGGCTACGATCCGCTGATCGCGTCCCGCAAGTGCTACAATCACCTCGCGCCGGCGATGCGCGCCGCCGCGATTGTGCGCGAATGAACACAAGGTTCAAGGTTCAAGGATGAACACAGTCCCAGCAACTTTGAACATACATTGAACTTTGAACATTGAACCGAGGTCTGCATGCCAAAGATTTTCATGCCGCTGGGTGACGCGACCGAGGCGATGGACACGTTCTATCCTTTCTACCGCCTCCAGGAAGACGGCTACGAGGTCGTCGTTGCCGGTCCTGAGGCGCGGCTGTACCACACGGTGCTCCACGAGATTCCGCCGGACAGCAATGTGCCCTGGGACATTACCCAGGAGCGGCCGGGATACTTCATCAAGGCGACGCTCGCCTTCCGCGACGCGAAGGGAGCCGACTTTGCGGGGGCCTTCATCAGCGGCGGCCGGGCGCCAGAGTACATCCGCTACAACCAGGATCTCTTGCGGGTGATCCGTGAGATCCATCAGGCGGGTAAGCCGATCGCCTGCGTCTGCCACGGAATTGAGATTCTTACCGCGGCGGGCATCATCGGCGGAAAGACGGTGACGACGGTTCCCAAGTGCAAGCTTGACGCGGAGCAAGGCGGAGCAAAATACGTCGATCAAGCGGTCGTGCTCGACGGGAACATCGTCACATCGCGGTACTGGATGGACAATGCGTACCTCATGAAAGAGTTCATGCGGATGCTGAAGGCGAGATAGCCTGTCTATGCTGCCGCACGCCAGATGCGCGGTTGCTGGGTCGGCTGGGTTTCCGTGGGTTGGTGCGCCTGGTGAAACGCGAACTGCTGGTCCCAGGCCCGATCGAGCGCTTCGAGGGCCTGCTCGATCGCGACAGCGCGCCAGCGTCCCTGAGGAGATTGCCAGGCCAGGCCCAAGCGCTGGAGCTTGGCCAGTGCGTCGCTTACTTCGAAATCGACGGCCAGGCCGCAGCAGTCCTGAAGCCACTTTTCGGCGGCCTGATCGAGCTCGGCATCACGCGAATTCTGCATGCGGCCGCGCCAGAGCAGCCAGAAGGCGAGCACGACCTCGCGGAATTCCTGCTCCTCGGCTTCGTTCACGAGGTGGTAGAGCACGCCGGCGTTGTTGTCGAGGTTCTGGAAATATAGGCTGCGGGTCAGGCTGAGCTGGTACTTTTCGCGCGTCCGCAAATAGCCATAGAACGAGCGGACGCCGTAGCCGATCGTCCCGCTGATGAGGGCCAGAAAGGCGATCAGGCCGTACAAGCTGGCGAAGGCGACGGCGGCTGCCCCTTTAAGCAGCTTGAAGATCGTCAGGCCCACGCCGCTGATGGTCGGCAGAACAATCTTGGCTTGCTCGATCAGGCCGATGCGGATGTTCGCGCCTGGCAGCAGCGTTTCGACGTCCTGCTGCGGGATGTTCTTGAAGAGCTTTAGCACCACGGCTCGCGTGTCGAGCGGGTCGGTGTGCGGTGATTTTTGTCTGAGGCGGAAGATGATCGCCAGACGCCGGTAGGTGGGGACGAGCTTCTCGGCGCCCTGCCATAGATTCCGCCAGGAGCGGCTGACGCGCGGCATCCGGCAGTCGCCCCGGCTGTAGATTTCCAGCCGCTCGAAGATCGCCAGGTCCAGATGCAACGACAAGCCGTCGTCGCTGGGTGTGCGGAGGGCCTCTTCGAGCTGCTCGCGGGTGAGGCGACGGTAGTTGGCCCGCGCCAGCAGGGCGCTAAAGCGGTCGAAGAGCCGGCGGCAGCGGGCGCTGCGGTCGTCGTCGGTCAGCTCGTACTGGGTGGCGGCGTCGCTGTCGGGATCGAACGGAGCATACGCCGTCTTCAGCTCCGCCAGCCGCGAGTGATATTCGTGGTGAATCGTCGCCTCGATGAGTTGGCAGAATTGCCGGAACTGCTCGCGGTCGAAGATGGTGACGGCTGGGTC
>JAKEHX010000001.1 GCA_022614795.1 Planctomycetaceae bacterium
CCCGACTCGAGGCCCGTTTTCGCGAGATGCTCTCGGTCCAACAGCGGATCACCGTGCAGACCGCCGTCTTCGACAAGAAGCGGCAGGAGAGCGGCGGAAACTTGTCGCGGCCCGATCGCCTGGCCGTCGGCGCGCTGGGCGGCGACGAATCGCGGATGGAAGCGGTCCTCGATCCGATGACCAAACAAGTCAAGCAGCCGATGGGTTTGGCCGGCCACGCCCAGCAGGCCCTGGACGTGATCATCGACGACGGCACAAGCGTCGTGTTTCCGGACGTGGTGGAGCAGCTGCGCGATGACCTGTTCGGCGTCGGCAAGCTCCTGACCGAGCACGCCCGCACCGACCAATTCACGCAGACCCTTCAGAAGGAGATCGAGACGACGCTGGAGGAGCTGATCGAGGCCCTCCAGCAGGCCCAGTCGCAAAGAGAGAGTCAGGGCGGGGGCGGCGGGGGTGGCGGCGAGCCGCCCCTGTTGCCGAATTCGGCCGAGCTGAAACTGTTGCGATCGGCCCAGTTGCGGGTCAACCGCCGCACCGTGGCGATCGAATCCGCGCGGCCCAAGGAAGGCCCGCTCGACGAGTCGCTCAAGGGCGAAGCCCAGACGATTGCCACGCGGCAGGCCGAGATCGCGGAAATGACGATTCGGATTCTGGAGCGAACCGGCCCGTAGGACAAGCGTCCCGCTTGTCCGCTTTCTGTTGCTTCCCACACCAAACCTGCCCTACACTTAACCCAGAAGCCCATCACTCACCGCTCGAGGTTTTCATGTTCCTCCGACGCTTCGCACTGGCGGTTTCGCTGTCGGTATTGCTGGCCGGCACAAGTCGGGCCGCGGACGCAACCATCAGCCTCGATCGAGTGCTCGACGACTTTGTGGCCTCAGTGAAGGCCGATGTCGCCGTGCCAGCGGATCAGCAAAGGATTGCGGGCGAAATCGTCCAGGCCTTGCGGACCGACCTGGAAGGCAAGGCTGTGGCGATCACCGAAGCGCTGCGAATTCTGCACCCCGACTACAAGGACGCCCTGACGGCGCTGGGCGAGGAGAACTTGGGCGCCGCGATCACGAAGCTGGCGGCGCTGCGGGAAAACAAGAACGCCTATCTGGCTGCTGATGCGTCGTATTTCCTCTCGCGGGCCTATTTGCTCGACGAGCGGTTCGAGGACGCGTTGCCGCTATTGGCCGATTTGCAGAGCAAGTGGTCCGGCAACACCACGCACGGCGGCGAAGTGCTCTTCCTCCAGGGCGTAGCCGAAGTTGCCATGCTGCGGCATAAGGAAGCTACTGAGACGCTGTCGAAGTTTCTGGCTCTTTATCCCGAGGCGCCCGAGCGGATGCGGGTCGGGGCCTTCCGCCAGCTCGAGCAATTGAAGCTCTATGCTGAGGGGACGCTGAGCGATGTTTCGCTGCGCATGGATTTCAGCCGCCGCAAGCTTTCGCTGGAAGACACCGGCGACGAGACGCGCCAGCAGCAGGACAAGATCATCGAAATCCTGGCCAAGCTCATCAAGGAAGCCGAAGAGCGCGAGTGCAACTGCAAGGGAGGCGGCTCGGGCAGCGGCCAGAAGAAGAGTCAGGGCAAGGGGGGCGAAGGTGACGGCCAGGCTCAGGGCCAGGGAAGCCAAAGCGGCAACTCGGGCGGCGGCAGCAAGGGGATCGATTCGGATACTGTGAAGCGGCTGCATCGCGGCGGCCCGCAGAGCCCGTGGAGCCACCTCCGCGACAAGGACCGCGACCCGGTCTATAGCGCGATCAAGGAGAAGTTCCCCGCCCGCTACCAGCAGCTCATCGAGCAGTATTACAAGAGCTTCCAGGACGACAGCGACGGGTAATTTTGGTAGCAGAATTCGCCAGAATTCTGGTGACTCGCCATGATTCCCGAACTCTGGCGAGTTCGGCTACGCCACGCGGCGTCTTGTGGCCATGTATGATGAGAGAATGAACGTTCTCCTCGCAATAATGGCCCGTGCGGAATTGCTCCTGGCCGCTACCGTTATTTGGATTGCAGCCGGCGCCGCCATCGCCCAAGAGCCCCCTGCTGCTTCCGGCGCGACTCTGGTCCTGCTTGACGGCGAGTCAGTTGCTGCGAAGTCGCTGTCGCTGGCGGCCGGCAAAATAACCGGCGAGGGCGTTCCGGACGGCCTCACGCTCGACGATCTGCGGCGGATTGAGTTGTCCAGCGCATCGCCCGCAATCGACAAGCCGGCCGTCGTCGTCGAGCTGCGGGGCGGCGGGCGTATCCTCGGCAAGGCAGCCACGATCGGCGACGACAAGTGCCAGGTCGAGTGGTCGCTTGGCGAGCGGCTATCAGTTCCTATCGACGTCGTGCGCGCAATCCGCTTTGGTCCTGAGCCCGCGGGCGAGTTCGACAAGTCGCTTGCCGCCCCGGCTGCCGATGCCGACCGGATTTTCTTCAAGGTCGACGGCAAGTCCGACAGCGTCAGCGGCCTCATTGCCGGGCTGACCGCTGAGCAACTGACGTTTCAAATGGAAGGGCAAGAGCGAACGCTGCCGCGAGCCCAGCTCGTGGGAATCGTCGTGGCCCAGCCGCAAGCCGCGGATGAGGCCACGCGCGTAACGGTACACCTGCGCGACGGCTCTCGCCTGGCGGGGGACCTGGCAGCGATTGCCGGCGAGCGAGCCACGATGGTCTTGCCGGGCGGCGGCCAGGTTGAGTTTCCCTGGACGGCGGCCCGCTCGGTCCATGTCCGCTCCACGCGCGTCGCGTTTCTCTCGGACCTGAAGCCTGTCGAAGTGGATGAAGCCACCCTGGTAACGTTGCCGCGGCCTTGGCAGCGCGACAAGAGCGTGCTTGGCAAGCCACTGACGCTGGGCACTCGGGTGTTCGACAAGGGGATTGGCGTCCATGCTCGTTCGGCGCTCACGTTCGCAGCCGGCCGCAAATACGACGTGCTGGCCGCGGTGATTGGCATCGACGCTGCGGCCGCGGGCAAGGGGGACTGCGTGTTCCAGGTGCTCGGCGACGGTCAGAGCCTCTTCACGCAGCGGATCAAAGGGAACGATCCGCCGCAGACCGTCAACCTCGACATCAGCCGATTCGAGCAGATCACCTTGCTGGTGGAACCGGGCGAGGGGCTCGACTTGGCCGACCACGCCGATTGGTGCGATGTGCGGATGATCAAGAGCAAATGACCGGTGAGCAAAATCACAAAGACACAAAGAACTCGAAGATGAAGGCATTCCGGCCGCAAGTGAATCGCAACCAACCCTGGTGCCGCAGGGGTTCCATTGTCGCTTCGTGTCCCTTCGTGTTTATCGTGGTTAGTACTCTTGCGGTTGCCCAAACCGCGCCAACCATTAGCCCCGAAGATCTCGCGGCTGTCCGCGCCGCCGAAGCCGCTCGCATTCAGGCCATCGACTCGGTCTACGGCGCCATCGTCGCCATCTACGGCAACGACCGGGCCGGCGGCGGCAGCGGCGTGCTCTTCGACCCAGCCGGCTATGCCCTCACGAACCACCACGTCGTCGGCGGCGCGGGCGATGGCGGTTGGGCCGGTCTGGCCGACGGCAAGCTCTATCGCTGGAAGCTGATCGGCACGGACCCCGGCGGCGACGTGGCGATCATACGCCTCACAGGTCAGGAGAAATTCCCGGCTGCCCCGATCGGCGACAGCGACACGGTCCGCATCGGCGACTGGGCGATGGCCATGGGGAATCCCTTCACACTGGCGGAAGACCAGCGGCCGACCGTCACGCTGGGCATCGTCAGCGGCGTGCACCGCTTTCAGGAAGGATCGGGCCTCAACCAGCTCGTCTATGGCAACTGCATCCAGGTCGATAGCTCGATCAACCCCGGCAACTCGGGCGGGCCGCTGTTCAACCTCCGTGGCCAGGTGATCGGGATCAACGGCCGCGGCAGCTTCGAGGAGCGGGGACGCGTCAACGTCGGGTTGGGCTACGCGATTTCGTCGAACCAGATCAAAAATTTCATTCCCGAGCTGCTTTCGACCAAAGTGGCCCAGCACGGCACGCTCGACGCCGTCTTCGGGACGCGCTCGGACGGAGTCATTTGCCACACCGTCAACCTCGATTCGTCTGCCGCCCGCAAGGGGCTGGAATTGGGCGACAGGCTCGTTGCCTTCGAGGGCGTGCCGATTATAGACGCCAACCAATTCACGAATCTCATCACGCTTTACCCCGCCGGCTGGCCGGTCGAGGTGAAGCTCGAGCGCGGCGGCGTGCAAAAGACGATCCATGTGCGGCTGACGGCGCTTCCCTACGAGCCGGTCGCCAGGCCGACCATTAAGCCGGATGAGGAGAAGAAGCCCGAGGAGAAGCCGGCTGAAGAAAAGCCGGCCCAGAAACCGGCAGATGAGAAGCCTGCAGAAGAGAAGCCAGCGGAAGAAAAGAAACCCGACATGCCGCCGGAGCTTCCCAGGGCCAGGCTGGTGCCGCCCAAGCCCAAGCTGGAACTCGGCGAGCCGGGCAAGATCCGCCTCCAGGACGTCAACCGCGAAATCGCCGGGCAGATTCTCTCCAAGTGGAAGTCCGCCGCCGGCGCCTCAGGCGGTCTGGCCGCCAAGGCCCTGCGGATCGAGTCGGAGATTCGCCGCGGCGAGGACGTCTGCGGCAAGCAACTCCTGATTGCGGCTGGCGACGGCCGCGTGCGGGCCGAATATGAAATCGACGGCCGGCGGACGGTGATTGCGACCGACGGCTCGAAATATTGGCTCGTCGCGCCCGGCAAGGAAGCGGCCGAGGTCACGTCGGCCAAGGCAATTCTTGACCCGCACTTTGCCCAGGCCGCAGTTCTCGGCACCCTCCTGGCCGACCAGCCGCTGGTCCGCTGGGGCGAATTGGCCCTGGAAGGCTCGGACAAGGCCAATCGTCGGCTCTGCTACCGGCTCGCGGCCACCGATCCTTCCAGCGAGCAATTGTTCGTCTGGCTCAGCGTCTATGACGCGGACGGCATGCCGCGGATCGAGCTGGTCAAATCGGGCGTCGGCACGGGCGACGAAGAGCCGATTCCAAGTACGCTCTATGCCGACTTCCGGCCGGTCGAAGGGCTGCCGATCCCGCACCGTCGCACGCTCGTCATCGGCCTGGCCGAGCAGCCGCTCTTCGACGTGGTTACGACAAAGTGCGAGTTACCTTCGAGTGTGGCAGAGGAGTTGTTCAAGCAACCCGGAATCGAGTGACGAATGGTCCGCCAATTGTCGAATTGCTGCATCATCACACTGCTCACGGTCGTTTCGTTCGTCGGCTCAGCCCGCGCCGACGAACCTGCCGCCAGCGGCATCGATGGCGCATTTGCCGAAGCGGTCGCCACGGCTCAGAAGCGGACCGTCAAGATCTATGGCGGCGCAATCGGCCGCAGTCCGGGCTATGGAACGGGCCTGGTCGTATCGGCCAGTGGCGACATTCTCACCGCCAACGGCGTTTATCTGGCGGGGCAAAACCTGCGGGTGACGCTGGCCGATGGCACGACGCACGAAGCGACCGTCACGCGTCGCAGCCAGGAATTGCAAACGGCCCTGCTCAAGATCGACGCGGCAACGCCCGAGTTCTATGACCTCCCAGCCGCGCCGCCAGCCGAACAGGGAGACTGGATCCTGGCCGTCAGCAACGCCTTCAAAGTGGCCGATGGCGCCGAGCCGCTTTCGGTCAATATCGGAGTCTTGAGCCTACGGATGAAGCTCGACGCCCGCCGCGGATTCCAGGATTTTCCCTACGCCGCCGACGTGCTTCTCTTCGACGCGATCACCAGCAATCCCGGCGCCGCCGGCGGGGCCGTGGTCACGGCTGACGGCAAGCTCGTGGGCATGATTGGCCGCGTGATCGAGGCCAAGAGCACCAACACCCGCCTCAACTACGCCGTGCCGGTCGATCTATTGGGCAAGTTCGTCCGCGGCGAAGAGACCGCGCCGGCTGCCGCCAGTGCGAGCAACAACAAAGCCGACCTGGGCATTCGCCTTTTCGCTCTGGGCGGCCGCAAAGCTCCGGCGTTCATTGATTCCGTCGTGACCGGCGGCCCGGCGGCATCGGCGGGCCTCAAAACGGACGACCTGGTGGTCACGGTCGGCGGCCAGGTCGTGCGCGATGCCAGCGACTTCCGGCGGCTGGTCGCTGCGCTGCCAGTAGGCGAAGAAGTCGTTGTCGAAGTGAAGCGGAAGAACGAGCTGTTGAGCGTGCGGCTGGTGCCGGTGCCTGAGAAACAAGAATAGGAAGCGGTTATGGTTCTGTGCGGCGGCGCCTCGCATCGTTGTGCTCAGTACTCAGTACCTGGTACTTGGTACTTATTGCTTAGTACTCAATACCCAGTACCCAGTACGAAGTTCGTAGTCCAGTTCGCACTACTGGCCTTGGCCGTCCTGCTTCCTGCCGTCGCACATGCCGACGATCCACTCCCCGCACTCACCCGCGGCACATTGCTCGCCCCCAAAGCCTTTCGCGCCGCCGCGGCCAAGGTCCAGCCGTCGCTCGTCCGCATCGAGGGATTCGGCGGCATCGCGGCGGGCGTCGACGGCGGCGGCTACCAGGCGCCGGGCGAAGGGCCTACCACGGGCCTCGTGCTCTCCTCCGATGGCTACGTCGTCACCAGCACATTTAACTTCCTCCGCAAGCCGCCGATCATCACCGTGGTCACGCCCGATGGCCGCCGCCACGTCGCCAAACTGCTTGGCCGCGACGAAACCCGCAAGCTCTGCATTCTCAAGGTCGATGGCGTCAATGGTTGGCCGGTGCCCGAGTTGGCCAGCCGCGACAAGCTCAAGGTCGGCCAGTGGGTCGTCGCCACGGGCATCGGCTTTGGGGCGGCTCAGCCGGCGTTGTCGGCGGGAATCATCTCCGCCACCAGCCGCATCTCTGGCCGGGCCGTGCAAACGGATGTCAACCTGAGCCCCGCGAACTATGGCGGACCGCTGATCGATCTCGAGGGGCGAGTCGTCGGCATTTGTGCCCCACTCAGCCCGCACGGAGCCGGCGAGGCGGCCGGAGCCGAGTGGTACGACTCGGGGATCGGTTTTGCGGTTCCGCTGGCC
>JAKEHX010000463.1 GCA_022614795.1 Planctomycetaceae bacterium
AGGCCTGCCAGATTCGCGACCTTCGCTACGACCGATCCGTCCGCACTGCGCGGCGTCACATTGACGACGCAATTGAAGACCGGCGTATTGGGCGGCGCGGTCATGATGCAGGCACCGCGGGCGGGGAAATGGGCGAGTCAGTCGCCGTCGATTCGCCCTTCAGGTATTGCTCGAGCTTGTCCATCACCAGGAAAATCCCCGCGGCGCACGTGCCGTTGAGGTAGCCCAGGAACGCGCCGCAGGGGACCATCATCACGACCAGAAAGAGGACGAATCCGGCCTCCACTTGCTCGCCCCAGAGAACAATCGCGGTGCCGAGCAAAAACAGCGGCCCGAGGATCGCCCCGGCAATGGCCGACGCCCGCCGCGGCGAGCGGCCCTGGAACATCTGCACGACGCAAATCACGATCGACTGAAAGCCATAGAACAAGTACCACGCCGGCGCCGCGTCGAGAAACCGCATGCAGCCAAAGAGGATCGCCAGGGCCGTGGTCATGCCCAAAATGGCGGACAGGCCAAACCGCGGAGGGACCACATAGTCGACCTTGGATTCGGTGAAATCAAAGTGAAACAGGGACTGCGCCGGCTCGCGGTAGAGGTCCTGCGGGCGGACGTGGAACGGATTTTCGCCGACGGCATGCGTCGTGTCGTCAGTCGGCCGCACAACCTGAACCTGCGGCCCATACGGATAGGCCATGGCCGCTCGGCGCGGCGCTAATCCCGGCTGCAAGAGCGCCGGATGCACGTCATAGACGATCGCCTCGATCGCCTCGTCTTCAGGGCGCCGCGAGTCGCTCACGCAGGCGAAGTCAGTCTGTGACGAAAGTTCCGACGACATAGCTCTCATTGTGGTCTGACGGTCCATTTCCGGGCAAGCGAGGTGGCCGCCGCGCGTGACAAATCTTGCGGCGCGGGAAAACTACAGAGTCCGCGTCGAGTTTGACGATAGCTGGTCTGACGGGATCGCAGTCTACTATGGCCGCGGCCCCGATTGTTGTGGGCGAATGGGACGTCCACGAGGGCGGAACGGATTCGCAGCGGAAGTTGCCACGGCGTGTCCAACTCCAGGCGATGAGCGTTCCGTCTCGCAACATTCCAGCGCCGCATTTTCGGCTGCACTCCGAGGCCGCCGCGCTGGCGCACGCCGGCGACGAGCCGTCCGGCCGCTGGCGGTTCGTCCTGCGATCGGCGGACGGCCGCACCTGCCTCGAAGCCGAGGACGATGAACCCGAGGGCTCGGCCGAACGGCTGGAGCTGTTGGCCATCGTCCGCGGTCTGGAATCGCTCGACGAGCCGGCGCGGGTCACGCTCGTCTCGGCGGGCCGCTCGATCAGCCGCGGCATTCGGTACGGCGTCGCGCAGTGGCGCGAGAACGACTGGCAGTGGGAACGCTACGGGAAGCTGACGCCGGTCAAGAACTGCGATCTCTGGCGGCGGATCGACCGGGCCATGGCCATTCACGACGTGGTCTGCCGCGATCTGCCTGCCGCGAGCGACGACCTGGCTGATCGTAGTCCGGGGCACCTGCTCGGCGGGTCGGCTCCGCGTGAGGAGTTCATCTCGCGGAGCCGACCCGCAGAGCGGGTGCCCCGGCCTACGGTGAGCGGCCGGCGACTGCGATTTGATCAGGCGCCGCGACGAGCCGCTTTCCAATCGCCTCCCCGCCCGTTGATCCAGTTCCTGACAAAATCGGTCGCTGCCCTCGCCCGCCTGCTGCGGCCCATTTTCAGGTCCCACCTCGTGTTCGATCAACCCACCTGACTCTCTCCTGCGGACGTGTGGCGGGGCCAGCGACTGGCCCTGGCCGGCATGGATCGCCCAAAATCCACCATGGAGTCTTGCGTGCGAACGAGCGTATCGCTCTCGGGCATGAACGCCCTGCTTGAAGCCCAACTTGGCAACCCAACGGACGTGCTCGGCCCGCAGACGATCTGGCACGAAGGCCGTAGAATGCTTGCCGTGCGGGCGTTCCTCCCCGAGACCCGGCAGGCCTGGGTTCTCGATGCGGTTGACCAAACCGCGCGGCCGATGCGGCGGATCCATCCGGCCGGGCTGTTCGAGGCCATCTGCCCGCTCGAGACGTATTCCCGCAATTCGCCAGGCGCACCCGCCAATTCGCCGCTCGCACCCGCCGGCCCGTCCACCGCGCTTGCCAACCCCGATTCGCTCGTCAACCCAGGACTGCTTGCCAACCCCGACTCGCTCGCCCGCTATCAACTTCGCCTTGCCGACTACGAGGGCCAGATGGAGACCGTTCACGATCCTTACGCCTTCGCTTCCTTCCTGAGCGACTTCGATCTGCACCTGTTCGGCGAAGGGAAGATGCTCCGCTGCTACGAGAAGTTCGGGGCGCAGGTCCGCGAGGTCGACGGCGTCCGCGGCACCAACTTCGCCGTGTGGGCCCCCAACGCCCAGAACGTCAGCGTCGTCGGCGACTTCAACCGCTGGGACGGCCGCCGCCATCCGCTGAAGCACCACGATACGGGCGGCATCTGGGAACTCTTCGTTCCCGGCGTCGAAGCCGGCCAGAAATACAAGTTCCGCGTCCGCGGCCAATATGGCGAAGTGATTGACAAGAGCGATCCGTTCGGCTTTGCGGCCGAGCTGCCGCCGTGTACTGCGTCGATCGTCACCGACCTTTCCCGCTTCCACTGGAACGACCAGGCCTGGATGGAGCGCCGAGCCCGCACCAACCAGCACGAGCGGCCCATTGCGATTTACGAGGTCCACCTCGGCAGTTGGCGCCGCGGCGCGGGCCGGCATCATGGCTGGCTCAACTATCGCGAGCTGTCCCACCAGCTTGTCGCCTATTGCCAGGAAATGGGCTACACGCATCTCCAGCTCCTCCCCGTCAGCGAACATCCCTTCACCGGCTCGTGGGGCTACCAGACGGTCGGGTACTACGCCGTGACCAGCCGCTATGGCTCGCCCGAGGACTTCGCCTACTTCGTCGATTACTGCCACCAGCACGATCTGGGCGTGATCATCGACTGGGTGCCGGCCCACTTCCCCAAGGACGGCCACGGTCTGCGGCGGTTCGACGGCACCGCGTGCTACGAGCACGAGGACCCGCGCAAAGGCGAGCATCCCGACTGGGGGACGATGATCTTCAACTACGGCCGCTGCGAAGTCCGCAATTTCCTCCTGGGCAACGCCCTGTTCTGGCTCGACAAATATCACATCGACGGCCTGCGGGTCGATGCCGTCGCCTCGATGCTCTATCTCGATTACAGCCGCAAGGAAGGGGATTGGATTCCCAACCAATACGGCGGCCGCGAAAACCTGGACGCCATCTCGCTGCTCCAGGAATTCAACATCCAGGCCCACGGCAACTATCCGGGCGTTTTGACCATCGCCGAGGAATCGACCGCCTGGGGCGGCGTCTCGCGCCCGACGTATACCGGCGGCCTGGGCTTCTCGATCAAGTGGAATATGGGGTGGATGAACGACACCCTCCGCTACCTCCGCGACGACCCGGTCCACCGCCGCTATCACCACGACGAGCTGACCTTCAGCCTGATCTACGCCTTCACCGAAAACTTCGCCCTGCCGCTGTCGCACGACGAAGTGGTCCACGGCAAACGCTCGCTCCTCTCGCAGATGCCCGGCGACCTGTGGCAGAAGTTCGCCAACCTGCGGCTGCTCTTCAGCTACATGTGGACCCATCCGGGCAAAAAGCTGCTCTTTATGGGCTCCGACTTCGGCCAGTGGAACGAGTGGAACAGCGACGCCGAGTTGCAGTGGGACCTCTTGCAGTGGGAAACTCACGGCGGCGTGAAGAAGCTCGTCTCCGATCTGAACGCCCTCCTCCGCCGCGAGCCCGCCCTGCACCAGGTCGATTTCGAATACACCGGCTTCGAATGGATCGAATGCCACGCACGCGACGACAGCGTGCTCGCCTACATCCGCAAAGCCAAGGACCCCGCCGATCAGCTCGTCGTCGTCTGCAACTTCACGCCGGTCGTGAGGCAGAACTATCCGGTCGGCGTGCCACGCCTGGGCTGGTACCAGGAAATCTTCAACAGCGACTCGCAGTTCTACGGCGGCTCAAACGTCGGCAACTTCCCCGGCGCGAGCGCCCAGGAGCCCGGCTGGCACGGCCGCCCCGCCAAGCTGAACCTCACGCTCCCGCCGCTGGCGACGATCGTCCTCAAGCCGCAAAGGTAAGTAGTCCCACACTCCGTGTGGGACATTTGCGGGTGCCACGTCCCACGCTTGCGTGGGCGTGAGTTGGATTCTCCGCTCGGACCGTAACGGCAAACAATCCGCCGCCATTTCGTCCGCGCTCGTGAGAAATGCACGTCGCACCAGAGTTTCTAAACCCGCAAAACTGCAAAAACTTTCGGACTAACGTTGCGTGAATCCCGGGAAATGCGCGCCGAGGGCCTAAACCGTACTAGAGGTACTAGAGTTAGGCCCCCCTTTCGGCGACACCCGGCCGAACGGAGCCATCGCCGCCCTTCGTTGGCGTTCGTGGATCCGCTGTGTACGCCGTACTTGGTAGCGGAAGTCGCCAGACTTCCGGAACTCTGGCGAGTTCCGCTACTCCGTACGGAGGCTCCCGCCGAGCCGTGTTCCGCGAGCGAACTCGCCGACGCTGGCAGCGTCGGCCACGGTTCGAATTGTCAAAGATCGAAGCCTGGATTCATCGTCGCCTTTCGCTGCGCGAAGGGGACGCCACTTTCGCGGAGAGGTTGTGAATCTTTCGTAGCTGAAGTCGCCAGACTTCAGGTTTTTCCGCGGATTCGGAACTCTGGCGAGTTCCGCTACGGAATTCATTC
>JAKEHX010000464.1 GCA_022614795.1 Planctomycetaceae bacterium
GAATGAATTCCGTAGCGGAACTCGCCAGAGTTCCGAATCCGCGGAAAAACCTGAAGTCTGGCGACTTCAGCTACGAAAGATTCACAACCTCTCCGCGAAAGGGCGCCCTTTCGCGGAGCGAAAGGCGACTCAAATACTCACTTCGCCAGCGACACGCACACGATCTCCTTGTTGTTCCGCACGAAGGCGCACTTGTTCGCGTAGGCTGGGTGGCTCCAGACCACCGCGCGGCCAAAGGCCTCGTGCGTGGGCTCCAGAATGTGTGCCCGGCTGATCTCCTCGTAGCCGTCGGCCGAGAGCTTCGCGATGATCAGGTCCCCCGTTTCGCTGAACAGGAAATATCGGTCGGCGTTTTTCGTGAGAAACACCGTGCCGTGGCTGGCCCGCCGCTCGCCGCCGGTCGTGGGCTCGAACGATTCCCACAGCCTCTTGCCGCTGGCCAGATCGACCGCGCGGAGATTTCCCACCTGGCAATCGTTGCCGTAGATCACCCCGTCGTCGATGATCGGCGTACTGCCGGCGCAATAGACGGCCGTGTTGGGCTTGCCTTCCCACACGATTTCCACGCCGGGCTTGTCCTTGTTCAGCTTATACGCCACGCCGACCGAGCCGATGCCGTTGGCATAGAGCAGATCACCCGCCTTCTGCGGGGCGCAGATCGACATGCCATATTGCGGCACCAAGGGTTCGGTCCAATAGACCTCGCCCGTTTCGGGATTCAGGCTATTGAGGGTTTGCGGCGTCCAAATCAACAGCTGCCGCGTGCCGCCGGCCTCGATGATCGACGGCGGGCAATAGCCGGCGTCTTCGGCCGAGAGAGCCTTCCACAGCTCTTTGCCCGTGTCCTTGTCAAAGGCGACGGCGACGCTTCCTTCGCCGCCGACCAGGCAAATCAGCTTCTTCCCATCGACAAGCGGATGGGCACAGAAACCCCAAGTCGGCGTCGCCGCCTTGTAATCGCCCTTAAAGGTTTTTTGCCAGGCGACCGTGCCATACATCGTGTCGAAGCAGAGCAGATTCCCTTCGGCCCCCAGCGTATAGACCTTGCCGCCGGAAACGGTGGGCGTGGCCCGCGGGCCAGCCGGATACGAAATCTTGTACGGGCAATCGTAGGCGAACTTCCACAGTTCCTTGCCGGTCGCCGCGTCGTAGCAGAGGACCCGTTCGCGCCCATTCAGGTTGGCCCGCGCGCCGGGATCGTTCTTGGCCTCGCCCGAGCTACGCACATAGTCGGTCACAAAGACCCGGCCTCCCGCGACGGCTGGTCCCGAGTAGCCGCCGGCGATGGGCATGCGCCATTTGACCGTGGGGCCGCCGCGAGGAAACTTGTCGAGAATGCCGGTTTCGTTCCAGCGACCGTCGCGGAGAGGTCCCATCCACTGCGGCCAGTCCTCGGCGGCAATCGGGCCGGCAAACAGCGAAAGGGCGACAAGCACCCAGGCCAGCATCCAAACCCAGCGCGTGATCATGCGAAGCATCCTCGGCAATTGTGAAAGGCAGGAAGCTCGATTGTACGAGCCAAGGTGCCGATGGAGTAGTTTGCAGGCCATCCACCCGATTGCAGGGGATTGAGACATTTAAGACGTCAACAAGATCAACATGCCCTCCCTGAAAATCCGCGGGAAATTAACCCGATTGTTGCCGATTTCGCCGCAACCGACGCTATAACTGGACGTTAAATCCTGGCATGAGCGCCTGGGGGCACACGCTGGGGTTGTTTGGCTGCCGCGCCGCATTTGCCCTCTCTGCGGCGTCTGCTGGCCCCCAAGCCATTTCCTTCCTTCATTCACCGCTTCATTCTCCCGTCTTTGCTACCTGGAGTATGTCTTCATGAGACGAATTGTGTTACGCGAGCGGCGAGGGTTTACCCTCGTCGAGCTGTTGGTCGTGATCGCCATTATTGGTGTCCTCGTGGCGTTGCTCTTGCCCGCGGTTCAAGCAGCCCGCGAAGCGGCTCGCCGAGCGCAGTGCGCCAACCGCCTCAAGCAATTGGGAATTGCCCTGCACAATTACGAAGGGACGTATCTTTGCTTTCCCCCGGGAACAATCAATCATCGGCCCGTGGGCGATGGGGCGGGTCCGGATGATCCCAATGGACGGAATGGGTCTGGCGGATTCGGACCGACCAATCCAGCCATTGGTGGCCCGTGGATCTGCATGATGCTCCCCTTTCTCGAACAGCCGGCCCTGCATGCCAATTTCATGAAGATCGCCAACGAGCGGCCGGAGGTCGTCGATTGGTTCGGCAACGGTACGTACGCGGCAACCCAGATTGGAGACAGGCATCTGGACGCGATGGACTGCCCCACGCATCCCCGCGTTGATGAACAACTCGACAACGGGACGAACATGGAGCATCTCGCGCGAGGAAACTACTGCGCGAACTATGGCCGAGGCGGCTATGGCCAGGTCAATACGATGAATCCGACGATCGGTGGGCTGTTCGGCAATAACCACCGCCTTGGGATGCAGGACGTGACCGATGGATTGTCTAATACACTGGCATTCAGCGAACTGAAGCACCGCTTGCCAAGTGGGACGGGTCCTTCGCTGGAAGACAGCCGCGGAGTCTGGACGTATGCGACGATGGGCGGCAATGTCTTCAGCACGCAAACGGGTCCGAATTCATCGACTCCCGATCGCGTGTGGGGATGTCGTAGCTTCCCTGCACTTCCCGTGCAAATGCCGTGTACGCAGGGGGGCAGCCCCTATGCCGCGAATTTCGCGGCGGCTCGCGGGTATCATCCGGGCGGCGTCATGGCCTGCCTGGGCGACGGGGCCACGCGGTTTTTCTCCAACAATATCAACCTGCTGGTTTGGCAAGCGTATGGCAGCAGGGGAGGAGGCGAGGCGCTTAGCGAAAACTAGCGCCACTTCGTCTGTTGATGATGTTTGTCCGCCCCCCGCAACACTTCTATTAAAGCTGAAATGTCCCACAGAATTGCACGGCTCTTACCCTATTTTTTCGCGGCAACTTTTGCCGCCGGTTGCGGCTCGTCCGATAACGTCACTGTTTATCCCGTCAAAGGAAAAATCACCTTTAACGGCAAGCCGATGGTTGGCAGTGGCGCGATCAGTCTCATTCCCACCGACAACCAGTCCGGCGCTGTTGCTGGCGGCGAAATCAAGGAAGACGGCACCTACGAGCTTACGACCTACAAGCCAGGTGACGGCTCCATGCCCGGCAATTTCCGAGTCCTAATCCACCAAGAGGTTTTCCAGGAGGGGCAGAACACGGAAGACGGCGCGGCGCCCGCTGCGGGAGTGCCTCCCCCCGTGCCGGAAGCCGATCGGATTCCGGAAATCTACAGCCACCCGATGAACTCGCCGCTGACCATGAAGATCGAGGCCGGGCCCAACGAAATCGACCTCGATCTGAAGCCGCAGTAAGGCTGCCCATGACGGCCGGAACCCGGCTGCAGGAATCGTTAACGCCCGTCGCGACCAGTCCCGCGGCTCGCGGCTGGTTATTCGGGCCGTGGCTCGACGCGCTACTGGTGGCGAATGTCGCTTGGCCGGTGTTGCTTCTGGCCCAGTGGACCGACGGCTTCAGCGGCCAGGCGGGCTTGCAATTCTGGCAACTCTACTTCATCACGACACCGCACCGCTGGATCACGCTGGCCCTCGTGTTTCTCGACCGAGAGCGGCTGGGCGAGCGATGGCAGGCGTTCCTGGCCGTGGCCGGGATGGTCGTTGTCGTCTGCCTGGGAGTCCGCCTGAGCACCGGCGCCCTCACGTGCCTGCTGGCCGTGGATTATGTCTGGAACGCCTGGCATTTCGCCGCGCAGCACCACGGCATCTATCGCATCTACGGCCGGTTGAGCGAGCCGTCTCGCACCAGTGGATTGTTTCTGGAAAAGTGGTCGCTGAGGCTCTTTTTACTGTATGTAATTCTGCGCGTGGCGGGCGCGACCTGGTCGCACGCGGAGCTGGAGTCGTGGCTGGCGACGATCGATTGGCTAGTCGTCGTCGTTCCTCTGGGAATTGTGTTTTGGGACCTGGCACGCGCCACCAGTGCCTCGCTTGGCCGCACACTCTACCTGGTCAGCGTCTGCACCTTGTTCCTCGCGATGCTCTGGGCCGTCCACACGAGTCGCCCGCGCCTTGTGCTTTCGCTGGCGACGGCGTCGGCCCTGTTCCATGCGATTGAATACCTCACGCTCGTCGGCTGGTCGGTTGCTCGCCGCCATGGAACCCTGGGGGACAGGATGGGCATCCTCGGCTATCTGGCTCCGCGCTGGGCCATCGCCCTGGCGATTTTCGTGGTGATCTTGGGTTCCAGCGGATGGCTGCTCGATCAACATCTGCTCGCTCCGTGGCTCTTCTTGAACGTGATTGTGGCGTTTTTGCACTACGCCTACGACGGGATGATCTGGCGCGGCGGACCCGCGGGAGGGAGTTCACATGCCAAAGCGTGACCGCTCGCCGGCCGCGGCTGGTTTGCTCTCGGCGACC
>JAKEHX010000465.1 GCA_022614795.1 Planctomycetaceae bacterium
ATGGCAATCGAGGAAAAATTTGAAGTTGTCCCATACGACGTCGCCACGCTAACGAGGTTCCTATCGAAGCTGTCGGGAGCTCCGGAACACGTCGTTGAGACGAAGCTGCACCTCGGCTATTTTGGCGACTACTTCGAGAAACTCGGTGCCAAGACGATCGTAGTCGAACACGATTACATTGACCGCGACTTTCTCGAAGATTTCGCCGCATACTACGTCCGGTGCTTCCGCCCCTATTCCAAGCTGTGTTCTCGGCTCCATTTTTTTCGATTCGAATTTGATGCGGAATCGCTCCATCAGTTGCTGGGCGGATCAGAAGAGAGGATTCAGACGAAACAATTGAAGGACAACTACCTGGGATTCGTCGTGGTCAAGCCGTTGCCAAAGACGATCATTGGCCGTACCTGTCTCGCGACGTACCCGGAAGAAGGCCGCCGCCGTTATCCAACCAAGCGACGTTACGACGCTCATCTATTTGGAATCCCATTGACGATTGAAACAGTTGCGTTTCAGGAGCAGGACACCGTCGTAGCGGCGTGCGCAACGAGCGCACTTTGGTCGATTTTTCAATGCACCGCTCGACTCTTCGGGCATTCGATTCCGTCGCCGTTTGAAATCACGAAAGCGGCGTCCGAACCAGCCAACGTGGACACCAGGATTTTTCCAAATCCGGGCCTCACAACGATTCAGATGGCCGAGGCCACTCGGAAACTTCCCTTAGAGCCGTACTTAGTGGGTGCTGAAGACCCAGCTTTATTGCGAGCAACGCTGTACGCGTATCTGCATGCAAAGATTCCCGCGATGCTCCTCGTCCGGCTCGTCGGACTCCTGCAAGACCAATGCACGGAGAAAGGCTATCATTCGGTCGCTGTGACCGGATTCAGCTTGGGAGAACCGGCGCCAATTCCCGATCCCAGAACAGGCATGCTGTTACGTGCTGGCAGAATCGACAAACTCTACGTTCACGACGACCAGGTGGGACCGTTCGCAAAAATGGAATTCGACACCGGTAACGCCCCCGCATTCCTCACGACGTCGTGGGGACACCAATGGCCGGAGTACGAGAAGGTAAATGCGGCCCCGACGAGTGTCCTGTTTCCGATTTACCACAAGATACGCATTCCGTTCACTGTGATTCATGACATATTGAGCGAGTTCGACCATCTCATCGAGCAACTTCGTAGCCTTGGGCTGGTGACGCTGACTCAACGTTTAGAATGGGATGTTTATCTGACTGATGTGAATGAATTCAAAGCAGAGGTCGCTCGGGGTACGATGCCCTTGAGCGCGGACGTGCGACGCAAAATCCTGATCCAGGCCATGCCCCGTTTCTTGTGGCGAGTGACGGGCTGGGACGGCGGCTCGCTAATCCTGGACATGGTGTTTGACGGCACAGATATCGAGCAAGGGAGCTTCCTAGTCAGAGTAAACCATTCCGATCCGGCGTTTTCCGCAGTCATCCACAGCTTGGCACAGGACGCAACGTTTCAGGACCAAATGAAACGCCGACCGTATTGGCAGATTTTGCAGTGGTTTCTTATCTGATGGAATTTCGGCAAGGTGCCAATTGTGTGCCAAGCGTGGCCCAGATCGGGGATCCGGTGGCACTGATTGGTTAAGCCGTTAGCCGTCGAGGGCTCGCAGGCCTTCGGCCAGCGCCTCGCGGACGAACTCGGGCGATTCGGTGCCGACGGAAAGGCGGATCGTCCCGCCGCTGATGCCCAGTGCCGCCCGCTGGTCGGTCGAAAGGCCGCGATGGCTGGTCGTTTCGGGATGGCTGAGCGTCGTGTTCAGCTCACCGAGCGAGGGGCAGAAGGGAATCCGTTTCGCCGCGGCGATAAACGCATCGGCAGCAGGGCGGCCGCCGGCCAGCTCGAATGTGACCACTGTGCCAAATCGGCCGCCGAATTGCCGTGCCGCCAACGCGTGCTGCGAATGTTCGGCGAGGCCCGGATAAAAGACCTTTGTCACGCGCGGCGACTGCGATTTCAAGAATTCGGCCGCTGCCAGAGCGTTGTCGCATGCCCGCTCGATCCGCAGGTGAGCGGTTGCCAGGCCCCGGTCGGCCAGCCAGCAATCGAAGGGGCTCGAGCACATGCCAAAGGCCGAAATCACTTGCGGCACGCGCGGCCAAACCGACTCTTTGCCAGCCAAGAGGCCCAGAATCACGTCGCTGTGGCCGTTCATCGTTTTGGTGAGGCTTTCCATCACCAGGTCGGCACCGAGCGCAAGCGGCCGGCAGAGGATTGGCGAGGCGAACGTGTTATCGATCAAGAGGACGATGCCGCGGCGACGGGCAATCTCGGCCAGGGCCGCGACGTCGGCCACTTCCAGAAGCGGGTTGGCAATCGTTTCCGCCAGAAGCAGCTTCGTCTTCGGACTGATGGCCGCGGCGGTCGCCTTCAGGTCGCACGTATCCACCGTCGTCATCTCAATCCCCAGCCGCGCCGCCTCCGTGCCGAAGAGCTGATGCGACTTGCCATACAGCCGGTTGCCGAGCAGTGCGTGGTCGCCGGCCTGAAGCTGCGAGAGCATCGCGACGGCCAGGGCCGCCATGCCCGAGGCGGTGATGGCCGCTCGCTCGGCGGAGTGCAACAGACGGCACTTCTCGGCGAGCAGATAGGCATTCGGATGGCCGTCGCGCTGATAGACATAACCTGGCAAGCGGCCAGCGAGCATGTCGTCGGCCTGCTGAGGGTTTTCGCAGGACCAGACCGACGTGGGATAGATCGGCGGGGCGTGCGGCGTCGTGGCCAGGGGCGGCAGGGGCAATGGGCGGGGGCAGACGTCGGAAGGGTCCATTTAGGATTTGGGATTTGGGATTTGGGATTTCAGATTGGTGTCAGTATATCTGGATCGTTGGCGGCGGACCGTTTGTGTATGCTGAAGGGGTCATGGCACTGGATCGACGACAATTCGTGGCGGCAGCGGCCGGCTCGCTGGGGCTGGTTGCATGCGGTCGGCTCGTCGCCGCGCCGTTTGTTCCCGCCCGTGATCCGCAGGTCGTCGCTTTCGCCCCGGGGGGCACCCTGCTCGCCACCGGCTGCTCGGGGCTGACCGACAGCACCTTTCCGCCGCGGCCGCATCCCGACGTGCGCAAGTGCGGCGTCGTCGCGGTCTGGGACGTGCATTCGGGCAAACGGCTCTTCCGCTGGGAGACTTTCGGCGATCTGACGAAGCTGGCCTTTTCGCCCGACGGCACGCTGCTGGCCGCGGCCCGGCTGTTTGAGACGGATGACGGCCTGGCCCTGCACGAGGTTCGCGTCTGGGACCTGACAACCGGCCGGCAGACGAAGTCGCTCGACCGCTGCCACAGTTTCGACTTCTCGCCCGACGGCCGGCAGCTCGCGGTCCTCAGCCGCAGCAAATGCGCCCTGTACGACGTCAAGGACTGGGCCAAGGAAACGCTCGTCAAACCGCTGGGCGGGGCGGTGTCGGTTGCGTTCTCGGCCGACGGTTTGTCGCTCGTCGGCGTGGTGCGCGATGCGGGGAAATATCGCCTCCGGCTGACCAGCATCGCTGCGACTGCGTCAGCCTTGAAGGGGCCAGCCGCGAATGGGCCAGCCGAAGCGGGCGAGCCGCCGGCTCCGCGCGAATCGCTGCCGCTCGAAGAGCCGTTCTACCGCGTCGCGGTGGCACCCGACGGTTCGCTGTTGGCGACGGGCCACGACGGGGGCAACCTGGTGGTGTGGGAGGCGGCCACGCTCGACATCCGCTCGCGCCTCAAGACGGGCGAACGGGGCCTGGCCCATCCCTTCTTCTCGCCCGATGCCCGCCTGCTCGCCGCCGGCTGCCAGGAAAACGGCGACGTGGTGATCTGGAACCTGGCCGATCGGCAGGAGGTCGGCCGCTTCACGTTCGAGAAAGGGGCCTTGCGGACCTATCAGTCGCGGCCCGAAGGCGCCCCATTCCGCCCCGAACGCGACCCGACGCGCTTCTGCTTCTCGCCGGATGGCGAGGCGATTCTCGTCGGCGCCTACGGCGGCATCCTCCGCGCTACCAGCGGCGGACAAGAGCTGCGGCGGTTTGGGGACTGACTAGCTGCCAAGTTGGCGGCGCATTCGAAGCTCGACGAGTTGCACGCCGCCGCAATTGAGAGTTTGCTCCTTCTCTGCTTCAATCTGAAAGCCCGCCGCGCGGTAGAAACGGATCGCGCGGTGATTGTCGCGCAGCACCCAAAGAGTTACTTCCGTAAAGCCCATTTGCGTGCATCGCTTCAAAGCCTCAGCCCAGAGCGCGGCGCCAAAGCCCCGACCCCAAAACAAGGGATCCACGTAAAGCGCCCAGACTTCGGCCGTTTGACGGGGCGCGTCAACGTCGCGGCTGGGACCGATGTTGATCCATCCTTGCACCGCGCCCTGTTCCTCGGCAACGAAGGTTTGGGAATCCTTCTTGTCTAGCAGCTCGCGCCACACAGCCTCGCGCCTCTCGACCGACAGCGACTGCAAGTAGTCAGCGGGAATGATTCCCTGATAGGCTGCCTGCCAGGATTGCACGTGAATGGTGGCAATCGCGTGGGCGTCGGCGGCAGTCGCTTCGCGGAGGAGCATTCGACGCGGCTCGATCGAAGAGTGGGCTGGCAATGTCGCTATCATAGGGCTGATCCGCAGTTCGGACTTGCCGAAATTTTGCGCTGGCCCGCTAGATACCAAATGGTATAATTTGAGCGAGGGATCACACCTTGTGGATTGAACAAATCGTTTGGGACCTCGACGACGATGTCGGTGGCAACGTGCAGCACATTGGGGAACACGGACTGACGATCGAGGAGGTCGAAGAGGTGCTTTTTGCGGCGACGGAAGTGTTGGCGAGCAATTCGTCGGGCCGTCCGCTCGTATTCGGCACCACCAGCAGCGGCAAATACATTGCCGTAGTATTCGACGTGATCGATGAGGACCCGTTGGTGGTCTATCCCGTAACCGCCTACGAACCAGAAGAGTAGACAATGGCACAGCGCATCCGCCGAGAGCGAAAGCTGACCCCCGAGGAAATTGCACGCGTGCGGCAGGCCCGTGCCGAATTCGCCGACCGGCCTGGCCAATCCAAACTTCTGGCTACGGATCGAGCGACAGGCCCGATGAGTATCGAGGAGTATTTGGCGTGGCGCGAGCGAGCCGGCGACGCTCCATTGACGCAGCAGCTCAAGGCTGCGATTGAAGCCACGGGCGACTCGCTCTATTCGATCGCCCAAGGGAGCGGCGTCGCGGCGCCTGTGCTCCAGAGGTTCGTCAATGGGGAGCGAGGAATCACGCTCGACACCGCCGGCAAACTGGCGGCGTACTTGGGATTGTCGCTGTTGCCTGCCAGCAGGCAGTCGTGACCTGCGAGTTCGCTGACTGATCCGTCGCCATGAACCTCCAAGCCCTTCTCGGCGACCTTTCTCTCTCGCAATTCGTCGCCGATTACTACCAGCGCCTGCCCTATTCGGCTGCCGCGTTGGCCCAGCCGCTGTGCGGACTGGGGACTTGGGAAGCGCTCGCCGCGATCATCGCACAGGAGCAGGCCGATGTCCTCGTTTGTCGGCAAAACGAGCGTTATCAAGGCCCGCCACCCTGCACGGAACAAGAGGCCGCCCGCCTGATCGGCGAAGGTTTCACGCTGCTTGTGCGGCATGCCGAGCGGCACGACGAACGCCTCGCCAGGCTGGCGGGCGAGTTCGCGGCTGATTTTGCCGCGCCGGTCAACATCCACATGTACGCGACACCGGCCGGGCAGTTCGGCTTCGGCTGGCATTACGACGCCGAAGAGGTCTTCATCGTGCAGACGGCCGGCCGCAAGGAGTATTCGCTCCGCAAGAACACGGTCAATCCCTGGCCGATCGAGGAGTCGCTGCCCGCCAACATGCGGTACGAGCGCGAGATCATGCCGCTGGCCCGCTGCGAGCTGGCGGCCGGCGATTGGCTTTATATCCCGTCCGGCTATTGGCACATGGCGGCCTCGCGCGAGCTGGCCCACTCGCTGGCCATTGGCGTGCAGCCGCGAACGGGGATCGACGCCCTCGACTTTCTGCGCCGCAGGCTGCTCGATTCGCTGCTGTGGCGGCAGCGCCTGCCCGTCGCTGGCCGCGCGGCTGCACTCGACGAGCAGGAGCTGGCAGAGGCCCATCAGAAGTTATTGGGATCGCTCGCTCGCGATTTGCAAGCGCAACTGGCTGATCCCAAGTTCGCTGCTCAGCTCATTTCCCATCTTCGCGTGGAAACGAAGGGGAATGCCTGATGCCCGAGATCGTTTCGCTGCAAGTTGCCCGCCCGACTGCCTACCTGCATCAAGGCCACGCCGACGGCAAGCCGAGCAATTGGACAACCGCGTTCTTCAAGACGCCGGTCGGCGGCCCCGTGCAAGTCGGCTTGCACGGCCTGGCGGGCGACGAGCAGGCCGACAAGGAGAATCACGGCGGGCCCGACAAAGCAGTGCTCGCTTACTCGGCTGACCACTACGCCTTTTGGCGGCAACATTTGCGCTTGCCCGACATGCCGCACGGCGGGTTCGGCGAGAATCTTTCGATCGCGGGGAGCGACGAAACGACCGTTTGCATCGGCGATACCTGGCGCGCGGGAGAAATCCTGTTCCAGGTCACACAGCCCCGCCAGCCGTGCTGGAAGATGTCGCGCCGCTGGCAGGTCGCCGACCTGGCCAAGCAGGTGATCGCCAACGGCAAAAGCGGGTGGTACTTGCGCGTGCTCGCGGGTGGCGAGCTGTCGCCGGGCGCGCCGATCGAATTGGTTTCGCGGCCGCATCCGACTTGGTCCGTGGCCCGCGCGAGCGAGCTGTTTCACCACCGGAAGGACGACCTGCTCGCGGTGGCCGAACTGGCGGCGCTGCCGGAGTTATCGGCGGCATGGAAGGCATCCCTGGAGAGGCGCATCGCCAAGCGGCGCGGAAGCCAATAAGCCGATCATTTGCCAGCCGGGCCAAGCTACAATGGCGATCCTGCCCTGGAGAAATGAGCATGCCCCGCCGTTTGTCATTGGTCATTGGTGCCTGGTCATTGGTGCTTGTTTGGTCATTGGCCATTGGTCATTGGTCATTGGGAGCGGAAGTGGCCAGCCCGCTCAGCCCGGCCGACGCTCAGAAGCAGTTCGTGCTGGCCGATGCTTCGCTGCGGATCGAGCTGGCCGCCGCGGAGCCTGAGGTCGTCGACCCCGTCGCGATTCGCTTCGACGAGGACGGGCGGATGTGGGTCGCCGAGATGCGCGACTATCCGCTCGGCCCGCCCGCTGGTGGCCAGCCGCTGTCGCAGATTCGCGTGCTGGAAGACCGCGACGGCGACGGCCGCTTTGAAACGGCCACGACCTTCGCCGACAAGCTCTCGTTTGTCACGGGCCTGGCGCCGTGGAAAGGGGGCGTGTTCGTCACGCTCTCGGGCCGCGTTGCGTATATGAAGGACACCGACGGCGACGGCCGCTGCGACCTCGATGAAACGTGGTACGAAGGCTTTGCCGAGCAGAATTCGCAGCTCCGCGCCAATCACCCGCGGCTGGCGCTCGACAACCACATCTACGTCGCCAATGGCCTGCGCGGCGGCAAGGTCGTCAATTGCCGGCTCAAAGACGAGCCGGTGATCGACATCAGCGGCATGGATTTTCGCTTCGACCCGCTCACCGGCAAGGCCGAAGCGGTGAGCGGCAACGGGCAGTTCGGCCTGTGCTTCGACGACTGGGGCAACCGCTTCACGTGCACCAACCGCAATCCGTGCCGGCACGTGGTGATCGAAGATCGCTACCTGCGGGCCAGCCCGGGCGTCACGGTGCCGGCCGTGATGCACGACGTGGGCGCGTTTGCCGAAGCGTCGCACATTTTCCCCATCAGCCAGGCCTGGACGACGTCGAACCTGCACGCGGGCACCTTCACGGCGGCCTGCGGCGTCTATATCTACCGGGGCGACTTGCTGCCGGAAGAATTCCGCTGCGGCACCTCAACGCACGCGAAGCTCCATCCGGTTTTGCGGAGCGACTTCCCGGAAGAGTTCCTGTCGAGCGTCTTCACGTGCGATCCTACAGGAAATCTGATCCACCGCGAGATTATGAAAGCGTCAGGGCCGACGTTCACGAGCAAGCCGGCGTACGAAGGGAAGGAGTTCCTCGCCTCGCCCGACGAGTGGTTCCGGCCCGTGAACATGGAGCTGGGTCCCGACGGCGCGCTGTACGTCGTCGACATGTATCGTTGCGTCATCGAACATCCTGATTTCGTGCCCGACGAGCTGAAAAAACGGCCCGATTTGCGCCTGGGCGACGACCGCGGCCGCATCTGGCGCATTCTCCCCAAAGTAGGTCCCGCGGGCCCCTCGGGACCTGAGCCACAAGAGAACCGTTCCAGTCCGGCACTTTCCAAAGTCGCCAGCGCTAATCTTGTTCAACTCCTCGCTCACACCAACGCCTGGCAGCGCGAAACAGCCCAGCGGCTCTTGATCGAGCGAGCCGAGCGGGCCGTTGCGCCGGCAGTGCGGGACTGCATCGCAGCGAGTGAGAACCCGCTCGGTCGAGCCCATGCACTGTGGACGCTGGCCGGGCTGGGACAGCTGAGAATGGGTTACGTCGCGGCTGCCTTGGAAGACGACCACGCCGCAGTACGTCGGCAAGGGCTGCTCCTCGCCGAGCCGACCTCCACTGGGCGGATCGAGACGTCAGAGTTGAAGCCGCTGCTCGGCGACCGCGACCGCGCCGTGCGGTCGCAAGCGATGCTCACGCTCATTGGTTCCGCGGAACCCCCATTGCGGCTGCCTCTTAGCATGAGCGACGCCATGGTGCTGGGCCGCATCTCCGCTAGCGTCAACGATCCGTGGACGCGCCGCGCCGCGCTCCTGTTTCTCGGGCCGGACGGGTCGTCCGAGTTGATCCAGTTGATGACCAAAGACCTGCAATCGGCAAAACGCGAGTTAAAACCGGCTCAATTGCAATTTTTGGAGGAACTCGGCGAGCTCGCGGCCGTGAACGCGGGCAAAGACCAAGAGCACGCAGCCATTAGCACCGCCGCGGCAGCCTTGGGTGGTTCTCAGCCTGAAGTCGGTCTCTCCATCCTCACCGGCTTGGCTCGCCGCTGGGCGCGCGGCCAGGGATCGCCAGTCGACCCGGCGACAGGCAAGTCGGCATTGCCCGCCGATCGGCTAGTCACGCTTTCTCAATCCGCCCAAGTAGAAATGGCGACACGCACGCGCGCCATCGCCTTGCTCGCTTTTGTGCCCAGCGGTGCATTTCATCTAGCTAACTTGTCCACCCGCAACCAAGAGCAGACGATCCGCATTGCCGCCATCGGCGCCCTCTCCCGCCAGCCAGGAATAGAACCCTGGGAGCAGATGCTCGATGGCTTTCCGTCCGACACCCCCGCCGCGCGGCGGGCCATTCTCGACGGCCTTTTGGCAAACGCCGACCGCACGAAGTTGCTCCTCGACGCAATCGAGGCCGGCAAGATCAAGCCGAGCGAACTCGATCCGTCGCACGCCAAGCGACTAACGGAAAGCCGCGATGCGTCGATCAAGGAGCGGGCCGGCAAGCTCTTTGCCGCGGCAACGCCGGCCGAGCGTGCCCAAGTACTCGCTGATTATCAGGTGTCGCTGGAAATGAAGGCCGATGCCAAGCACGGCATCGCCATCTTCGAGAAGCACTGCGCCGCCTGCCACAAAGTCGGCACGGTGGGCGTGAACGTCGCTCCCGACATCAGCGACAGCCGCACCAAGACGGCTGCCCAGATCTTGGGCGACATCATCCTGCCCAACCGGGCGATCGACAACAACTATCTCGGCTACAGCGTGCGGCTGGTCGATGGCACGGTGGCGAGCGGCATTCTCACGACCGAGACGGCGACGTCGATCACGCTCCGCCAGCAAGGAGGCAAGGACCTGGTCATCGCGCGGAGCGAAATCGAGGAGCTGAAATCCAGCGGCGTTTCGCTGATGCCCGAGGGACTGGAGCGGCAGATTCCGCCGCAGGACATGGCCGACCTGGTCGCGTTCATCAAGAACTGGCGCTACCTCGACGGCAAAACGCCGCTGTCGAATCCGTAGGCGCAACAGGAAAATGGGGGACAGGAAAATGCGGAGGAGCTGATTGGGATTGGTGCAAGGTGCGGAAGGTAACGCAATGCCGGGCGACATTGATCCATTCGATGGATTCCAGGCGCGTATGAGACAGCAGCCGACGAGCGTGCGCTTCAAAGCCTGCGAGATCGTCGTTGAACGCAGTTACCTTTATTGCTGATGTTGGCCGGACAAGGCGGAATGGCTGTGTACCCAGGCAATGGTCGCCCGCATAGATGGGCACCTGTTTTTCGACGACTTCGCGCCCGCCGAGAAACTGTGTAATCGCATCCTCATAGAGGCTGACATCGAGCCCGGTCCCCAAATCGCGAAGGAGTGCAACAACCCATTGCAAGAGAGAGTCGTTGTCACGGATGTCCCACGTTGCGCGATCCACACTGAACTGTGTGCGGTCTGTGCGATCGAGCACTGAATTCACAAACTCGTGTTGAACCTGCTCGCTGCGGACATTGACCAGCTTCCCGCGCGTCAGCCCGGTTAGTAATAGATAATTGAGCAGCTGCGATCGATGCCGATCCACGATCGCCTCAACGGCCTTGAACTCGAATACTGCCCCGCCACGCACGAGAACGTCCAAACGATGCCACGCGCGAAATGGGTCAAAACGCACCTCAACGGGCACTTCGAGTTCGACGCCCGTCATTCGGCGCGCTAGCTCCCGCTTGTAAATCGATTCGTCGAAGAACCGGCCGAATTCTCTGTGAATCGCGAACACATGCCCCATCACCTCATAGGCCAATTCCGCGAATTCTCCTTCAGACAATACGCGACTCTCTGCATGCACCTTGACTGGCATAGTTCGTACTCTCGAAGTTGATTCGGGTCAGTCAAAATCGTGAATATCACCATAGCTTCTCCCATCCTCATTTTCCTGTCCTCCATTTCCCTGTTGCCCTCTTTGAACTTTTCCTGCCCCGCCGCAACCTGATGGGTGGCGACGTGATTTCGGCAATTCGGCCTTGAGCTGCTTCCGGCCCGACGCATGAGCGACGAGCTTGACCTGATTTACGAGCGCGTCCTGGTCGTGCGCTCGCAGGCCGGCGACGAGGACGCATTTGCCGAGCTGGTCGCCCGGTACGACGCCAGGCTGCGGTACTTTCTGCGGAAGCTGCTCGGGCCGGACCGGTCGTGGACGACCGGGCTAAGCAGTCGGCATGCCGATGACGTCCTCCAGGATGTCTGGCTCGACGTCTTTCGCCACTTGCCGCGGTTGGCCGATCCCCAGGCCTTTCGGGCCTGGGTCTATCGGATCGCCCGCGACCGGGCGTTTGGCCTCTTGCGGAAATCGCGCTGGGCCGAACAACCACTGGGGGAGACGGACGTGCCGGACGAGAGCGACGACGACGACAACGGATTCGATCCCGAAGACGCGAAGCGCATTCACGCGGCCCTGGACCTTTTGCCTCCGGAGCAGCGCGAGGTGCTCGTGCTGCGATTTGTGGAAGCGATGAGCTACGAGGGAATTGCCCGCGTCACCGGCCAGCCGCTGGGGACCGTCCGCTCGCGGCTCCACTATGCCAAGCGGGCTTTGCGGACAATCCTCCAGCAGCAACTCACCGAAGGAAAGTAAACCATGAGCGACAAAGAACTGAGCCAAGCCCTTTTGGAACTCGACGCCCGCACGCTGGCCGGCGCAGGCGATCCGCGGGCCGCGACGATGAAGATTCTCGATGGCGACCGCCGCCGCGTGTGGTGGTGGTCGGCGATCGCGCTGACGCTGTGGATCGCGACCCTGCTGATGGTGGCGTGGATGATGGTGGCGATGGGCCTGTTGATGCCGTTTGAGGCCCACTTGCGCGATCCAGCACATGTCGCCACCCGCGTGGAAATGACCCCCAACCAGCTTGAATTGGCTGAATTCAAAGCCCACGTCATGTCGCGGATGATCATGGTGGGAGTGACCATGTCGGTGGGCATCTTGGCCCTGGCCGCCGGCGCGACGGTGTTTCTCGTGCTCGCTTCGCGGCGGGCGACGCTGCGGCAGATCAACGCCAGCCTGCTGGAGATTTCCGAGCAACTCAAGCACCTGCGACAGCAATCGCCAGCGAAATAGCGAGTGTTCCTAGCGATTTCACTCTGGCTCGGGTCCAGGTTGCACGACTGGGCCTGCTTCGAGCGAGAAGTCAATCGTGTTGTTGCCCGCTTTCACATCGGCGGTCAGCTCAGTTTTCAAGTTGTATTTGGCCGGCACTTTTTCCGGCACGCCCGCTCGCGGCGGGTCGCTGTCGGGGTTCGCCGGCGCGTAGGTCGTGATGGAGACGCGGTTGGGGCCGATCTCCGCCCCATCGATGCCGCTGGCATAGTTGAGCGTGTAATTGCCGCTAGCGTCGGTCTTGCCGAGAGCCGTGGAACCGCCCTGCTTGACCGGGATAAAGGTGACCAGCGCGTCGGGCAAGGGCTGGCCCGCCAGAGTCACCTGGCCGGAAACCCGCCCCACGTTGGCCGGCGCACTAGCGCCGCAGCCGGCCACGGCCAGGACCAGCGGAATTCCAGCAGCAACGGGCCACGCGAGCGCTCTGTTCCATATGCGCAGCATCTGCATAAGCGGAAAGCTCGAATCAAAAGTTGGAAATCACGAGGCCGTCGTCGCGGGTCATCAATCGCTGGTAGGTCCCATTCGACGGATTCGTCGAGTCGGCGATCGTTCCATTCACCAGCGTATTGGGGAACCAAAAGTGGTTGATAGTATTGGAAAGGAAACGGACCGAGCCATCTACGGCAGCAAACTGTGCGCCGCCTGGATGGAGGCTGCTGAATCCCTCGCCACAGCCGATGCGGTCGGTGTCCCACGTGAGCACTTTCACATCCTGATTGAGTTTGGGGTGTGAGTGCCCGATGACGACGATCACGCCGCGATCGTTGCTGCCATTGGTATTGCGGACTCCCAGCCACGTGCCAGACCGGCAGCGGAACGTATCCCGCTCTCCAACCATCAAGGTGTTCGACGTGCCGTCCAGCACTTGAGCCAGGCGCACCGCCTGCCCGGGCGTGGCATTGTTGGGACAGGCGACCGCATCGCCCGTGCAATTTCCGAAAAGGATGCCAGTATTCGGCCCCGCGTTGGCCAAATCCCGATGACCGGCCACCCCCATGTAGTTGCTGACACCCACGAGCGTGGTGTTGCCCGTGAATCCAGCCGCCGCAAAGCCGATCCCGCCGCCAAAGTGGCGGTTGGTATGGACGAGGCCTCCCTGGTGGCCGGAGTCGGTGGGACAAATGAAGACCTTGAGGACGGTGCGGGCGGCGGCAGCCACCGCGGGTCCATTGGCGCCGTTGAGCGAACGAAGCTGGTCCACGAGCCGCGCCTTGGTGACTCCCAGTTGCGCGTGCAGCGGCGCCTGTTCGATGAAGGGCAACGTGAGCGCCGCCCATCCCCAGGCTTCTTCGTTGGCTATTGGATTGTCGAGCCAGCCGGAGGGAAACGTGAGGTACACATCGTGGTAGTTATGCAGTGCAATGGCGATTTGCTTCAAGTTGTTCTGGCAACTCGATCGACGGGCGGCTTCACGGGCCGCCTGGACCGCGGGCAGAAGCAAGGCCACCAGCACGCCGATAATGGCAATGACGACGAGCAGCTCGACGAGAGTAAACCCTGGCAGCTTGCGGCGCATGACGGTGCTCCGGGAATGGACGATGCATAGAAATGAAGCGAGAAAAGATGCCCAAGCTTCGCTGTTACCGGCCTGCCAGCGGTGAGCATAATGCGCCGCCCCACTGCTTGGCAATCAGAATGCGGTGCTCATATTTCTCTCTTGGACTTCACTCGATTGCCCGAGTAAACACGCCCAATATTCGGCTGTCCGCGACGAATGGTCTTAGTTCACCGGCGACACCAGCCAGTTCGTCCTCCGCGAGGTGACGTATGCGCGCCGCTTTCGCTCGCTCGCTGTATGGTCTGGCGACGACCATTCTCGTGTTGCTGGCCGGCTGCCAGCCCGCTGCCAGGCCCGTGCCGGCGGGCACCAAGGGGCCCGCCCCGCCGCCGTTACCGGGCGGTAGCGCCGGCGTTGCAGCGGCGCCCGCCGCCGCGCCGGCTGGCGGCCTGCCCCCTGAGCTGATTGCCAAGATCGACACGCTGATCCAATGTCACAAGGATTACATCGCCGCTGCCGAGAAAGTGCAGGATCCGCAGGCCGCCAAGGAGCGGGTCAACGACTTCAGCCAGCTCGCCCAGCGCGGCGGAGCGGCCTATGAGGAGGTGATGATCGCCTACGGCAAGCTGCCTGCCGAGCAGAAGGCCCGATTCGAGGCCTACATGAACGAGCACGTACTGGCGATCAACAACCTCCGCCGCCAGCACCTGGAACGGCTGGAGGGGCTGTTGCAGAGTCAGTGAGGTCGAGGTGTAAGCAAGTAGGGTGCATGAGCGCGACGAAATGCACCAATACCCGAGGCGCTGGTGCATTTCGTTGCACTCATGCACCACTTATGCACCCGTGCATGAAATGCACCAAGTTGGACTTCCATTACACTGAATGGTGCATTGCGCTTCGCTTATGCTCCCTACTGCCGCCGAAACATCTGCACGCGCTGGCCATTCACCTCGGCCACATACAGCGTCCCCTTCGAATCGATCGCCATCAGGTGCGGCAGCTTGAGCGTGTTGGGGCCGCCCCACTGGGCAATGATGCCGCCGGGATTCCTGCCCGGGGTTTTCCCCGCGCGATCGAGATGAAAGATCTTGTGGATGTCCCCTTCGCTGGCCAGCAACTCGTCGCCGACCACCAATAGGCCAAACGGATTGCCAAAGCCGCCCCAGTCGGCCAGGTGCTTGCCCGAGGCATCGAACACTTGCACGCGTTTGTTGCCCCGATCGGCAACGTAAATGCGATCTTCGTTGTCAATCGCCAATCCATGCGCCGTGGCAAACTCCCCGGTCGCTTTACCTTTCTTGCCCCACTCGGCAACATAGGCCCCGTCCGGCGAGAGCTTTACGATCCGCCCGTTGCCGCTGTCGGCGACGTACAGATTGCCCTGCGAATCGAACACGACGTCGTCCGGCGCGCGAAAGCCCTCGCGGCCCCCGCCGGGTTTGCCTAGTGTCCCCAGCGTCGCCGCGAGCTTGCCGTCGGGCGTGAATTTCCGCAGGACGTGGTTGCCGTTGTCCGTCGTCCAGACATTCGCTTCGCGATCGACCCTCAGGCCGTGCGGCACTTTGAACATCCCCTGCCCCCAGCCGCGGACGTAGCTGCCGTCTGGCGCAAACTCCACCAGCGGCGGCTCGCCGCGGTGCAGCACATAGATTCGGTCCTCCTTGCCGATCGCCACGGCCGACACGGCTCCGAGTTCTACTTCTGCCGGGAACTTGAGAAAGCCGGTGGAGACATAGGGCTCGGCGGCGTGGACCGCGCCGGCAATCGATAGCAGGGACAAAGCCAACAGTGGGTGTTTCATGGCGACTGAGCGTAGTCGCTCAAGGGCCGGCTGACAATGAAGGCGGCAAGCGATGGACCTTGCGCCGCGCCGGGCGCGCCCCTACCTCAGTCCCGCGGCCGGCGGGCCCGAGGCGCGCTGGCCCGACTCGCGCTGCGTGACCCGCTCGTGCACGCCCGCCGACACGCGGGCAAATCCCGCGCGGACTTCTGGCTCGACGCTGGTTAGCTTGTCGGCCAGCCGCTGCATGCCCGGGCCGTTGGTCTCGGCAGTCTGCGAGATTTTGGCCGCGAACTTGCACGACTCGGCAAAGTTGGCGTCGGTTACCTTGCCCACCCAGGGAGCGAGCGTACGGGCGATGAGGTCGGCCCCCACGTTGTCGAGCTGCAAAAAAACATCGAGCCGGCTGCCGACGAGCGAGCGGCGGCTGGCGTCGTAGCCGTAGCCCGATTGCAGGATCAGGACGCAGCGGCCGGTGAGCTGGCGCTTGAGCACGGAGCCTTCGTAGTAGCCGTCGCCGTACACGATGTGCAAGTCGTCGCTGCCATAGATCAGCTCGACGTCGCACTTGGTGCCGGTGCCGTCGTCCCCTTTCCAGGCATACGGGGCGGTCCGCTGGGCGGTCATGTTCGAGACCCCCATCAGCTGCCAGATGCCGACGACCACTTCCGGATTGCGGATCAGGAAGCGATACATATGGGGGTCGCAATCGACCGTCTTCTGCGGCAGGCGGCGATAGATGCTCGGGCTTTCGCAGACCGCCAGCACCTTGCGGCGGCTTTCGGCGGTCAGCTCATTGAGCGGCAAAACGCGGAGGGCTTCGTCGCGCGATTTGGTCGAGGTGTCGGCTTCGTCATATGCGGCGGCCAGGGCCGTCCGGCGAGGCGCCAGCCAAGAGCCCAGCCACGCGCCCGCCGCCAGGGCGCTCATCGCCAGCCAGCGGCGCCGGGCGATGCGCAATTCGCCAGGCGCGGATGCTGCAAGCCGTCGGTCCTCGCTTGCCAGCCGCTGTGCATCGTCCCGACGTGCCATCGTCCCCCCTGTAGCCACTTCGCGGCGCGCACGACGGCCCACACCTGCCCCTGGCCGTCGCCCGGCAGGATGTGCCGGTCCTAGAGATATTTCGGCCAGCGGCGGGGGAAGGGGTCAGGAAAACCTTGCCGAATGGCGAGGGTGTGGGGGGAGATTGCTAGCAAAGTTCGGAGGACTTGTCCCTCCGCAGCGTGCTCAATTTGAAATCTGCAATTCCTGCTTTGCAATTTGCAATCGGTCCGGCCGGAAATCAGCCATGATATCCATTGATTGCACATTGCAAATTGCGAATTAGGAATTGCAAATTCAGTAGTTGAATGTTCGGGGGGTTATCCCGAGTCGACGCAAGGTGTTGTCCCGTCATGGAGTTCGGTCACGCTCGTGGAGGCGATC
>JAKEHX010000466.1 GCA_022614795.1 Planctomycetaceae bacterium
AAGTATGGCCCGCAGGTCGAATCGCTCGTCGACCAGGTGCCGGCCCAGCGCGTCGAGCAGCTCGGGATTGGTCGGCGGATTGGTATCGCGGAAGTCATCGACCGGCTCGACCAGTCCGCGGCCCAGCAGGTGAGCCCAGACGCGGTTGGCCAGGTTCCGCGCGAACCAGGGATTGTCGCCGCGCGTGACCCAGTCGGCCAGTTCGCGGCGGCGGTCGCCTTCCGGGTTCTTCTCCGGCAGCGGCTGGCCGAGTGCGTGCGCCGCAATTGGCTGGCCGGTGCGCGGATGCGTCGTCGCCGGATCACCCACCGCGACCAGCGTCTCGCCCAGCGGCGTGGCCTTGCGCTGGAGCTGGGCAAAGTAGGCGGTCATCCCGAAATAGTCGGTCTGGCTCCAACGGTCGAAAGGATGATGGTGGCACTGCGCGCACTCGATCCGCACGCCGAGGAAGACCTGCGAAATCGTGCCGGCTGCCTTGCCCGGTTCGGGGACCGCCCGGTAAAAGTTCGCCGGCGGCGTCTCGGATAGCGGCCCCTCCGCCGTGATCAGCTCGCGCGCCAGCACATCCATCGGCTTGGCCTCGGCCAGTGATGTCCGAATCCAGCGGTAGAAGTCGTAAGCCCCGCGATGACCGAGCGCTTGCCGATCGACTCGCAACAGATCCGCCCATTTCAGGGCCCAATAATCGGCAAATTCGGGCCGCTTGAGCAGCTCGTCAACGAGTAGCGTCCGCCGATCGGGCCGGTCGTCCGCCAGAAAGCGGCGGGCCTCGTCAGCGGTCGGCAGCGTGCCGAGAAGATCGAGACTGACGCGGCGCAGGAATTCGGCGTCGCTACAGACCTCGGCCGGCACAATGTTGAGCTGCTTGAGCCGACGATAGACATGCGTGTCGATGAAGTTGTGTTCGGTCGGCTGCGGGTAGTTCTGAATAGCCGGCTGGCGCGGAATCACCAGGTGCAGCGTATCGACCTGGCCCAGGTAGCTGGCCATCACAGCCGCCACGCCGGGCGATTGACCGGCGGTGACCAGGCCAGCTTCGTCCACGCCGGCGAGCCCTTCGCTGTTGGATTGGAATCGGGAGAGGTGGGTCACATCCTCGCGCCGGCCGTCCGACCAGGTTGCCGTCACGGCGAGCGGCAGCGTCTGGCCCATCGCCAGCACCGCCTCCCGCTGCGACAGCTCGATCCGCGTGATTTGCGGATCATTGGCCGAGCCAAAAGGCAGGCCCTCGGCAATCCAGCGGCGGAGCGTGGCCAGTTCGGGCCGATCCGGAGGAATCCGCACGCCGCCCCCATGGGGCATGCCGCCGTTGGCCTTTAGCAAGAGGAGGCTCTTGTCGGGAGCCGCGGGCGACACGCGCCGGCCGCGGCCTTCCACCGCGAGGGCCCGGTAATCCGCCGGCGGATCGAAGCCAAACACCGACAGCTTAAAGCCGTTCTGTCCCTCGGCCTTGCCGTGACAGCCCGATGAGTTGCAGCCGTAGCGGCTGAGGATCGGTACGATGTCGTTCTCGAAGTTCAGCGGTCGCTCGGCCGATTCGCACGCCGCGGCTAGCGCTAACGCGCAGGCCATGGCCGCGGTCGAAAGTAGCGTGCGAACAACCATCGGCAGGCGGGGTGTGGCAAGGAGGGAAACAGAACCACAAGCCGATCTATCAACGGATGTTAATGTATGATGTTGGGGGGAGCAATACAAATCAAACCATAGTCGCCTTTCGCTCCGCGAAAGGACGTCCCCAGCGCGGAGCGAAAGGCGACAAACAACGAAGCCATGCTCCTTGGAGCGATCGTATAATCCGACTATTCACACAGTCCCCCGGTGATTCATGCGACCAGCGTTTGCCACACTTGCCCTGTTGTTTTTCACTCTTCCGCTTGCTGCCGACGAGAACTGGCCTCGCTTCCGCGGCCCCCGCGCCGACGGCCGCACCGACTCGACCGGCCTGCCCACCACCTGGAGCGAAACGAAGAACATCAAGTGGAAGACGCCGCTGCACGACCGCGGCTGGTCGTCGCCTGTCGTCTGGGGCGACCAGATCTGGGTGACCGCGGCGACCGAGGACGGCAAGGTCGATTACGCCATCTGCGTCGATAAAAACGATGGCCGCATCATCCACGACCTCAAGCTCTGGGAGAACGAGAAGGTCTATCCCCTGGGCAACGGAGTCAACGGCTACGCCTCGTGCACGCCGGTCATCGAGCCGGGCCGAGTCTATGTCCATTTCGGCAGCTACGGCACCGCCTGCCTCGACACGGCCACGGGCAAGATCGTCTGGCAGCGCCGCGACTTGCCGTGCGAACATTTCCGCGGCCCCGGCAGCTCGCCGATCCTGTTCGAGAACCTGCTCATCTTTCACATGGACGGGTTCGACCATCAGTATGCCGTGGCCCTCGACAAAGCAACCGGCGACACCGTCTGGAAGACCGAGCGCGACGTCGATTACGGCACCGACAACGGCGACGTGATGAAGGCCTACAGCACGCCGATCGTGATCGACGCCGCAGGCAAGCTTCAGCTCATCAGCCCCACCGCGAAATCAGCGTTCAGCTACGACCCGCGGACAGGCAAGGAGCTATGGCGCGTCCGCTTTCCCAGCCACTCGGTCGGCGCGCCGCCCCTTTATCAAAACGGCCTGGTGTTCATTAACACCGGCTTTGGCAAGGCGGACCTGTTGGCCGTCAAGCCGGACGGCCAGGGCGATGTGACCAATACGCACGTCGTCTGGACGGCCAAGAAGAGCATCGGCAGCAAGCCGGGGCAGGTCGTGGTAGACGACCTGATCTTCAACGTTCACGATTCGGGCGTGGCAAGCTGCATCGACGCCAAAAATGGCGAGGAGCTGTGGAGCAATCGGCTCGGCGGCGAGTTCAGCGCGGCTTTGCTCTACGGCGACGGCAAGGTCTATTTCTGCGACCACACCGGAACGACGACGGTGGTGAAGCCAGACCGCAAATACAAGGAGCTGGCTGTGAACAAACTCGACGACGGCTGCATGGCGAGCCCGGCAGTCACGGGCAAGGCGCTGATCTGGCGGACCCGCTCGGCCCTGTATCGGATCGAGGAATAGGCGATGCAGAGGGGGGAGGTTGCGAATCCGATGGCGAGCGGGGGGCGGGGCACCGACGGCGCAGCCGGTGGTCCCCCTGAGACATTCTGCCGCGGCAACAGGGTTCAGGGTTCAGGGTTCAGGGTTCAGGAAATGTGCTCGTTCCCAAGCTCCGCTTGGGAACGCACGTCTGGCAAGCTCCGCTTGCCCGGCACGAAGCAGAGCTTCGCCACTTCGGTTCCCAAGCAGAGCTTGGGAACCAGCAGGGTTCAGGGAACGAGCCTTGGCATCATGCTGGCTCTTGTGGCGTGGATCGTCACTTGCGCTACGCCTCTCCTCGCCGACGAACCGCCCAAATTTGCCGCTCAACTGGCCACTCTCGCCGCCAAATGCGACGAGCTGGGGCTCGCGCGCGAGGCGCAGCTTACGCGGGACTGGGTCATTCCCCGCTTTCCAGGACGGCAGTATCTGTTCGTGCCGTCGGAGACCGATGCCACGGCGCCGCGATCCGGCGCCGGCGACCTGGCGCGAAAGTGGCACGAAAACTTCCGCAAGCTGCGAGCCGCCGAAGCCGACCGACTATTCACTGCGGCCCGCCAGGCAGCTGAGGCCGGCCAGCCCGCCCAGGTCTATCGGCTATTGCACGAAGTGCTCCGCGAGAACCCCGAACACGCAGCCGCACTGGCGATTCTTCAAGACGCCGCCGTTCAGCCGCGGCGTTGGGTTGTGCAGCAGCCCAAACTTCCGCATCCGCAATTAGGCTGGCCGGCGGGCAAGCACTGGCGGCTGGAGACGCCGCACTTTGTCATCGCGACCAACCACTCGTCGCGCGAGGCCCTGGAACTCGGCCGGCAGCTCGAAAACCTGCACGCGCTCTGGCGGCAGCTCATCTTTCGCTACTGGTCGAGCGGCGAGGCCTTAAGCGCGCGTCTGGCCGGCCGCGATGAGCCGCTATCCAGGCCGCGGCCCAAGATGAACGTGATCCTGGTCAAGGACCGCGCCGAATACATCGCGCATCTGGCGGCCACTGTGCCGCAGATCGACAAAACGGTCGGCATTTATTTGAACAAGCGGCATGCGAGCTTCTTCTACGCCGGCGACACCTCGGTCTATCCGACCTGGTATCACGAGGTCACGCATCAGCTCTTTCAGGAAGCGGGGCCCAGCGCGATCGACGAGCCGGGCGAGCGGCAGAACTTCTGGGCGGTCGAAGCC
>JAKEHX010000467.1 GCA_022614795.1 Planctomycetaceae bacterium
GAATGAAGTCGAACGGATCGGCCAGCTTCACGCTCAGCGACAGCTCTTTCTCCAACACCTGCTTGATGTTGCTGTGATGAAGTCCGTCGCCGAAGATTACGACCTCTTCGACGCGGCGGCCGCCGAGCTGGTTCTGGGCGGCGATGATCGTGCGGCGGCCCTCGCCGAGCAGCGCCCGGGCCAGCGTCTCCGCGTCGTCGGTCGCGGGCAGGCGCACGGTGCGCGGAAAAATCACCTGCTCGCCGATCAGCACCGTGAGATCGGCATCGTCCCTGAGTAAATCGACCACCATCCGGCACTTGCCGTCAGCCGCTTCTGCTTTCAAAAGCGACGCCGCCGCGAACGGCCGCAGCACGAGCCGCTTCAGGTGCAGATTGGCGGCGCTGGTCGTCTGGCGAATCTGGGAGACCAGGTCCGGCGCAATGGCCGCCGCCAGGACGTTGCTTCCCCCGTCGCTGCTGGGGGAGAGGGGCACGAAGTCGAGCGGCCAATCGTCCGCCAGCGACGTGAACTGCCGCAAGGCCTGAAACCGGACGAGGTCGGGCAGCTCTTCTGGCGGCGCGGGAGGCGTCGAAAGGAACTTCAGCTCGATGCTCGACCGGCCGACCGCCACCAGCGTCTCGATCCGGGCCACGCCGTATTCTGCCAGCCCCCTGGCCAGTGCCGGGCCAACCTCAGCTTCGCTCGGAGCCGCCCCTTCACGCTGCGGCAGCGGGATCGATAGCGCGTGCTCGACGCCGACGGTGTCGCCGCGCGTCCGCGCGATAATCACGCGGGCTTCTTTGGCGTCCCATTCGAGGGCCAACAGACGTGCCATACATTTCTCAAGCCAAATGTCGAATGTCGAAAGTCAAATGACGAATGAATGTCGAAAACCAAAGGACGGAATTTCGGACTTCGTGCTTCGGATTTGATTCGTCATTTGACTTTCGTCATTCGTCATTCTCACGGTTCCGAATAATCCACCCCCAGCGTCTCGAGCGCGTATCCGCGGCCCAAGTGGCTGATATCTCTCCAGAATAGTATCCGCGGGAGCGTGTAGGTAGCGTCAAAAACCACCTCGGCCCGCGAGGCGGCCTGGCCCCCCTGGAAATAGCCGACGATCTGGCAGCGATAGACGTCGCCGCCGGCCGTAATAAACGGCATCATCGTCTTCATCTCGTCGAGAGTGACGACCCCTTCCTGCAAGAGCCACGTTTCGTGGCGGCGGTTGGGCTTGTCGCCGCTGGGGATTACGTCGCGCCGCAGGATGACCTGGTCGGCGATCTCCGGGGCCATTCCGGGAATGCCCAACAGCACCGTCCGCGACGCCTGGTTGATATTGATCCGCCCGGGGATCGTGCCAGCCGGATTGACGGTCACATGATCCATGAGCTGCGGCATATAGACATTCATCGCCCCCAGCTCGTCGCTGAACGGCGAGGCGATGAGCGTCGATTGCATGTCGCCGGCGAACGTGTAGCGGACCTGCGCGCCCACGAGGTCAAGGACCTGGCCAATTGGCGTCTTGGCCTTATAGTCCATGTTCAGCGGGCCGGTCACCGCCTCGGCCTGGTTGCTGGCGGTTGTCGGCCCCGCCTGGCGATAGGCAATGATGAACGTGACCCAGTCGGGCGGGAAGACCGCCTCGAGCTGCTCCTTGAGAAGGTTCAGGTCGGGCTCGTTGAGATAAATCCGCGGATTGCCGTCGGGATTGGTGTTCCATTCGAGGCTATAGAGCGTCATAAAAGCTGACCAGCCGCGGAAGGCCGCCGGGTCGTCGGACGAAGCGAGCACGCTGGTGGAATCGACCGATTCGTGGCTGTCGAGCTGGCCGTTGCGGTTCACGTCCGCTCCGAATAAAAGCTCCGGTGTAACGCCGCGCACCAGCAGCAATTCTTCGACCGTCGCCAGGGGGCCGTTCTTGGGGGAGTAGCCCGGATCGAGGCCCGAGTAGTATTCGATTTCGCAGCCGTACTCCCGCGGCTCGTCGTCCGCGTCGATCCAGTCGAGAATCGCGTCGGCGACGTCCTCGGTCATGCCGGGCAGGGCCATCATGAGCTGCCGAGCCGTGCCGGGGATGAGCGAATCGGCATGCAGGAGCGTATTGAGATTGAGCCGCGTCGATTCGTCCTCCACGCCGTAGCGCGTACCGCTCAGGTTGCCGTCGGAATCGAGCATCGGCGCGATCACCGAGAAGCTGCCGCGGTCGTTGGGCTCGTCGTCGGGGATGATTGTGATCCCGCGGAACGAGCCGGGGTTGTCGAAGATGCCCCCCGCATCCAGCCGCTGCTGGTCCGGCTGGGCGAGGAAGAGGCGGACGACCTCAACGCCCGAATCGACGAGGGCCCGGGCCTGCACCTGGCGGCCAGTCAAGAGCGTCGCTTCGTGGTGGGCCAGCATCAGGTCGGTGAACGAGTAGGCTCCCAGCGATAACAGCACGATCACGATCAGGACCAGGATCAGGATCATGGCCCGGCGCGCGAGTAACGCTTTTCGTGATTTGGGATGGGACATCGCTGGGCCGAATGAATCAACATTCATTGTGGCAGGCTAATTTCCCTTGGTCTTGGTTTTCGTCTTGGTCTTTGTCTTCGTCTGATCGTCGTTCTCGTCCCGATTTGGCCGATCTCTGCCAGACCCGCCGCCGGTTCCTGAACTGCCGCCCCCTGATTGTCCGCCCGTTTGTCCGCTCCCGCTGCTGGAGCCAGTGGGGGCGTTGGTCGTGCCCGAAGGCTGGCTCGGCAAGATTTCGGCAGCGGCGATATCGGCCGCGTCGGTTTCCAGCGTGCGCGTATTCACCGAGATGGCCGTCGGCAGGTGCACCACGAGCTTGTACGTCCGCTCGGCGGGGAGAGTGGCCGTATCGGACATCGCTAGGTTGGCGATTTCTTCCTCCGACATCGCCTGCGTCGGCTGGATCGTGAGGTTGATCTCGACGGCGAGGGGGAGGCCCCCATTCAAATCGGAATCCCATTCCGTCAGCCACTCGGCCCCGTCCCAGTATTGAAAGGCCAGGCCCGTCACTTCCTTCGCCAGCAGCTTCCCGCCGCCATAGAGCGAGGTCGTGTTGCCGTTTTCTTCCTGCCAGGACGAAACCGCCCGGTCGATTTCGGTCCGCATCAGCCCCTTGCCGATGCCGTCCACGGCGGGTTCCGGCAAGCCGAACTCCGAATCCTCGGTGCGGACGAAATAGACGACCGTTTTCACGTCGCTGGGAATCTCGGTGGCGCCAAACGTGTCGCCCGACATGAGCGCCTGATACTGATCGACCCGCGGCAGGCGGCTGATGTCGAACCGCAGCTCGCTGACCGAGCCGTAGAGCTTCACCGTGCTGACGGGCGTTTGGGCCGCGGCTGGATCTTCGCCGGCTGCGCCGGTCATTCCCGCCTGGCTGCCGCTGGGCGTAGCGGCGAAACCGCCCGTCTGTCCTGCGCCAGTCGCGCCAGAACCAGAGCTTCCGCTTTGTCCGCTGCCGCCGGCGCTTGCACCGGTAGCGCCTCGTCCCGCTTGCCCACCGGCTATCTGCTGCGTGGTGCCGCCCGCGCCGCCCAAACCACTGCCGGAGGGAACGCTCGCGCCGGTTCCTCCCAGCGCTCCGGCTGCTCCCGAAAGCTGTCCCGATGAAGCAGCGACAAGTCCCGTTGAAAGGGCGCCGGCCATGTTGTCCGACATGGCCTCCAGGCCGGAAAGGTCGGGCGGAGCGAACTGCACCGCGGACCGCAAGTCGTCGGCCATGTGGCGCAGCGCGGCGCGGGCCAGCTGTGCTTCCTCGACGTTGGTCCGCCGCACGTCGAGCATGCGATAGTGAATGTTGATCGCCATGCTGATCGACATCAGCACGAGCACCGAAAGCGCCAGCGCCAGGATCAGCTCCAAGAGCGTGAGGCCTCGTGATAGGTGATTGGTTGGTTTGCGGCGCATGGTGTGTCACTCGATGAATACTAAGGAGTGCCTCCGGCCCCGCCTTGCCCCTGCCCACCAAATCCACCCTGGCCGCCCGTCGTTCCCCCGCCTCCCCCGCCTCCGGACGGAGCGCCGCCCGACTGGCCACCGGCCGCTCCCGCAGAAGGCGCACCGCCCGTGCCGCCGGCAGACTGGGCGGCGTTAGTAACCCGCTGCTTCGCTTCGGCCTTGAGCTGGGCGTCCAGGGCTGCACACTCGGCCACATAGGCTGGATCGATGATCCAGCGGGTCATCGAAAACGAGACGGGGCGGGCGAACTCGTCGGGATTCTGGCCGACCGTCACATTGACGGCGATGAGCTGCTGCTGATCGAGCGCCTCGGTGGTGATGACGCACATCCACTCGCCCGCTTCGTCGAGGGTCTCGGTTCCCAGGTTTTCGAGGTCGATCACGCCGGCTGCCGCCTCGTTCATCTTGCTTTCGCAGTAGAGCTGCGCAGTGGTCAGGTCGCGCGAAATCGCCGCGTTGCGGGCGCCGATGCGGATCAACTCGCCGATGATCGCCAGGGATCCGCCGAGGATGGCGATGGCCAGGATAACCTCAAGGAGCGAGAGGGCATCTCGGCGGAAGGTCGAAGGTCGAAGGTCGAAGGTCGAAGGACAAAGGACAAAGGACGAACGTCGAAGCAATCGACGTTTCGACCTTCGACCTTTCGACATTCGACATTGATTCGTCATTTGACTTTCGACATTCGTCATTCGGTGTCGCGCTCCGCCTGGTCCTTCAGCTCCTCCACTTCCGTGATCTCCCCGATCGTCGTCGTCCCCGTCATGCCCCGCAACTCGACCCGGATCGCCACGTCGCGCTCGTTGGCCACGATCACCCAGGCATCGGACGTGCTGCCGTCGGGATAAAAAAGAACCGGTTGCGACCAATCGGCTTCGAATTTGTTCGCATCTTTGATGTCTTGTTCGATCGACTGCGACCGCCCTTCCAAGGCGGCCGCCCCGGCGACGAACTTCGTCCCCTCGGGAAGCGACACGGCGCTCGATTCATCCAGCCGCGGCGAAGCGGTTTCTTCCTCGGCCGCGCCGAACCCCTGGACCGACGGGGCGGCCTCGATCGCGTCGTCGGCAGCGGCCCAAGGCTGCACCGTGAATCGCGTCCCGCCCTGCTCGAAACGGAAGACCTGGATGCGGCCGGTCTTCATCGCCTTGACGTGGGCCTTGGTCCAGTGGACGCGGACGGTATCGGCGGCGCTTTTGAGGGCCGCATCGCGCATCACCCCGTGCAGCGACGGCATCGCCGCAGCCAGCACGACGACCAGGATCGCCAGCACGAGAAGGACTTCGAGGAGGGTAAAGGCGCGCTGTCGCATAGTTCAATGTTCCAAGTTCCAAGTTCCAAGTTCAAAGCCGGGTCGCCATTCGCACGAACCTTGAACTTTGAACCTTGAACTTTGAACTTTGAACCTTAAGTTACTGTCCGGTTGCGTTTAGCTGGCGTTCGCGGGCCGGGTCGATGTCGTCTTCCGAGCCCTGCTGGCCATCGGGGCCGTTCGACCAAATGCGGAACTCCTCGGCCGAGATCTGCTCATACTGATAGGGCTGGCCCCAAGGATCGGGAGGAATCGCCTGAGACAAATATGGTCCGGCCCACTTCGCCGGGTTCCTCAGGTCCGAAGGCGCGACACGCAAGGCTTCCAGGCCTTGCTGCGTGGTCGGGCAGGAGCCGATGTTGAGCGCGTAATTCTGAATCGCGTCGTCCAGGAAGCCGATTTGAGCGCGGGCCGCGTCCTTGTTGGCATTCACTTGCAGTCGCAAGTAGCCGACCGTGACCATCGAACCCAGCACAACCAGGATGGCCAGCACCAGGAGGACTTCCATCAGCGTAAAGCCGCGACGGCGAGGACGACGAGTTTTCATAACGTTAACTCCAGTGTTATTCGTCAGTTGTCAGTTGTCAGTTGTCAGTTAGCCCGACTGACAACTGACTACTGACAACTACCCGAGCGTTTGACTAATCTTGATCACCGGCACCAAAAGCGCGATCACCACCACCAGCACCACGATGGCCAGGATGATGAGCATGATCGGCTCCAGCAGGCGGACCGCCAGGTCGAGCCGCCGGCTGGTGCGTTTCTCCAGGTCGTCGGAGAGGTTCACGAGCACCGTGTCGAGGGTGTTCGACTCCTCGGCGACGGCGATCATCTCGACCACCATCCGCGGGAAATGCCCGCTTTGCGCCAGCGGCCCGGCGAGCGAGTGACCCGACGAGATGTTCTCCGAGGCTTTGGCGATCGCCTCCGAGAGCACGCGGTTGCCCGAGGCGTCGCGGCTGATCTCCAGGGCCTTAAGTATAGGAACCCCGTTGTGCAGCAAAGTTCCGAGAACGCGGCAAAAACGGGCCACGGCAAAGTTCAGAAAAATCCCCCCGGCGAGCGGGACCTTGATCTTCACCAGGTCCGCCAGGCGGCGGCCTTCCGGCGTTTTCAGGCGGAAATTGAGAAACAGGCCCACGATCGCCGCGATGCCCAAAACCCACAACCCATATTGGCCGCAAAAGCTGCTGAAGCTGAGCAACAGGTCGGTGGCCCAGGGAAGCTCGCCGCGGTCGCGGAGGTTCTTGAACATCGGGGCGAACTTGGGAACGAAGAAGATGATCAGGACCGATACGACGATGGTACCCGCCGAGCCCAAGAGGAGCGGATAGACCATGGCGCTGACGGTGCGGCCCTTCAGGTCTTCCTGCTGTTCGGTGAAGGCCGCGACGCGCTCCAGGGCGTCTTCCAGAAAGCCCCCTTCGCCGCCGGCCCGGACCATGTTCACGGCCATCTCACTGAAGGCCCGCGGAAAGCGGACCATCGCGTCGGCGAGCGTCGTGCCGTCTTCCACCCGCTTATGCACCTCTTCCAGAATGACCTTGAGGTTTTTGTGCGAGGTCTGGTCGCGTAAGACGGCCAAGGACTTCAGCAGCGGCACGCCGCTCTTGAGCAGGGCTGCAAGCTGGCTATATACCGTGGCCATCATCTGGCCGCGGACTTTGAGATGTGCATTCGGCGTGACCGCGACCTTTTCGGCGGTCACCTCTACCGGAAAGAGCGAGCGGCCCGAAAGAATGGAGAGGACTTCGCGCTCGGTCGCGGCAGTAATCGAGCCGGCAACTTTCTGGCCGGCCGGGTTGCGGGCAATGTAGGCGAAGTCGGGCATACAGAATGTCGAAGGACGAAAGTCAAATGACGAACAAATGACGAATGATCGAATGCTCAAATGACGAACGGTTAACCTTCGAACCCCGACATTCGTCCTTCGAGCTTCGGATTTGATTCGTCATTCGACTTTCGTCATTCGACATTCAAGCTTCCATTCTGATTGCGGATGGCCCCGCGACAAAGGCCTATTTCTTCATCAATAGGTTATGGTCCGCCTTGGCGTTGCTCACGACCTCGTCCACCGTGGTCAGGCCGGCCACGACCTTGCACCAGGCGTCTTGCCGCAGCGACCGCATTCCCTGCTGCATCGCCAGCTGCATGATCTTCCACGAACTCACCCGGTCGTGCGCCATCTGGCGAATGTCGTTGGTCGTCACCATCAGCTCGTAGATGCCCATCCGGCCGCGGTAACCGGTGTTCCGGCATTCGCGGCAGCCGGCCGATTTATAGATCGGGCCTTTCTTCTTGTCCCACGGAAAATCAAGCGGCAGGTCGTCCTTGGCCGGCTCGTACTTTTGCTTGCAGTGCGTACACAGGCGGCGGACCAGGCGCTGCGACATGACCGCTTCGACCGTGCTGGCGACGAGAAACGGCTCCACGCCCATATCGGTCATTCGCGTAAAGGCACTGGCCGCGTCGTTGGTGTGCAGCGTGCTGAAGACGAGGTGGCCGGTGAGCGAGGCCTGAATTGCGTTTTCGGCCGTTTCCAGGTCGCGGACTTCGCCGACGAGCACGATATCGGGGTCGTGGCGGAGGATGCTGCGGAGCGAATGGCCGAAGGTCAGGCCGATCTTGGTGTGCACCTGAATCTGGTTGATTCCTTCGAGCTGATATTCAACGGGGTCTTCCGTCGTGATGATCTTGACGTCCGGCGTGTTGATCTCGATCAGGGCGCTATAGAGCGTGGTCGTCTTGCCCGAGCCGGTCGGCCCGGTCACCAGGATGATGCCGTGCGGCAACTCGATAAGCTGGCGGAAGGTTTCGTAGGTGTCGTTCTCCATGCCGATCTGGCGGAGGTCGAATTTCATCGCCCCCTTGTCCAGAATGCGCATCACGATCCCTTCGCCGTGGATCATCGGGATGACCGACACGCGGACGTCGATCTCGCGGCCCGAGACCTTGAGCTTCATGCGGCCGTCCTGCGGCAGCCGCTTCTCGGCGATGTTCAGCCGGGCCATGATCTTGAGGCGGCTGATGATGGCCGATTCGAAGCGGTTGATTTCGGGCGGCACGGGCTGGGCCTGAAGCACGCCGTCGATGCGGTAGCGGATGGCCAGGCCGGATGCTTGCGACTCCATATGGACGTCGCTGGCTCGCAGCTCGATCGCTTCGAGCAGGATTTCGTTCACCAGGCGCACGACCGACGCTTCCTGCGCCATCTCCGACAACTCGGAGCCGTCGGTCTCGATATCCGACAGCAGCTCGACTTCGTCCTCGTCCTCGGCGGCGGCGAGGAGACCATCGACCGTTTCGCTGCCGACGCCCAGGTGCTTCTTGATCAGCTTGGCGATTTCGTTCCGCGTGGCGAGCACCGGCATGACCGAAAAACCGGTCGCAGCGCTGACTTCGTCCAGCGGATAAAGGTCGAACGGATTCGACGTGGCGACGACCAACTGGCCATGGTCGCGGCGGATCGGAAAAAGCGATTGGCGGTGGATCAGCTTCTGCGGGAAATTCCGCAGCAAAGTCAGGTCGACCTCGGCCTCCCCCAGGTCCAGAAACTCGATGCCGACCTCTTGCCCCACCGCCCGCAAAGCCGCTTCCTCGGTGACGAATCCCAGGCCGATCGCCGCTTCGATCAGGCGCGTGCCGTCGCCGTGGCCGTTGGCCTGCGAGCGGGATTGCTCGAGCTGGCGGCGATCCATGAGGCCGCTGCGGATCAGGATTTCACCGGCTTCCATTCGAGCGAAATTGGTTAAGGGGAGGGACGATCGCGTCGTGTGTTAGTGCCGCAGCGATCGGGTAGGCGGGGCCCTCATTGTACCAAGGTCAGAGCGCCAAAGTGTCAGAGCCCCAAGCGAACATTTATGTGTAGGCCAGATTTTTAATCCGGCCCAAAACGATCCAGGACGGATTGGGAAATCCGCCCTACAGTTGCCGGGACGGATTGAAAATCCGTCCTACGATCCATTAATTATTGCCAGGGCGTTGGCCACGGCCGCCGCCGTCACCGCCGCGGCCGCCTAGTCCGCCAAAGCCGCCGCCGAATCCACCACCCCCCGCACCGCCAAAGCCGCCGCTAAATGTAAACGGCTTGCCGATCATCGCTTTCAGCTTGGACTGCTGCTCGGTGGTCAGCACGCTGAACAGCTCTTCGCGCGACTCGGCTTGAAGCTTGGCGATCTTTTCCTGAAGGGCCGCCTGGATTTCGCGCTGCTTCTCGGCGAGCTTTTGCTTTTGATCCTCGGTAATGCCCAGGTCTGCGGCCAGCGGGTCGCGCGACAGGGCCTGGTCAGCACCGAATCGCATCTGCGACTGGACCTGCAACTGCTTCAGGCGTTCTCGCTGATGCGGCAAGAGGGCCGCATCGATCTCTTTCTGGCCTTCCGCAGTGATTTTGTCCGCCTTTTCGCGAAGTTCCGCAGTGCGGGCATCGCGCTCCTGCTCCGACAAATCACGGAGCGAGCCGAAATCGACTCCTTGGTAGACGGCGCCCACATCCTCGCGAATCTTCGCGCCGATCTCTTGGAGCTTGGTGATTTGATCTTCGACCAGGTCAAGCTCTTTGCGGACCGCGTCGTCCTGAAGGAGCGCCGTCACGCCTCCACCGCCGCCTCCAAACCCGCCGAATCCTCCAAAGCCACCTCGACCGCCGCGGCCGCCACGCTGTTGGGCGAAGGCCGGATCAGCCGAAAGCGCGATCACCGCCAGGGCGATCGCCAACAATGAAAAACGAAGCACGGTTCTCATACAAAACTCCTTGAATCGCTACGCCGCCGGCATCCCCCACATTGGCCTGTTAGCCACGGCGGCCCCGCACTTCGCCACGCAGATAAGTCATGCGTGACAAGACGTTAGTGCGTCCAAAGCCGCGAGAGTTTTAACCAGTTTGAGCAGGAAAGGTTTCGTGCCACGGTGCTGGCATCCATGTCGCCAGCGTCTTGGAAGATCGCAAGTCCAAATGCTGCAATAACTTACGGCTCGTTGCCGGGTCCGCGGGATCGCCTCCCGCTCATCGCTGGATTTGAGGCTGATAAGGCGGCATCTGAGCCCCAGCGGAGTTCATGGCCGGATCGATCAGTCCGAGCAAGAGAAGGCGCTCGTCCTTCAAAAAGCGGCCCGTTTCGGCCACAACCCCGATGTGCGGAGGGAGATTTTGAGCAAGATCGGCCAAGGACCGGTCGGTGATTATTACAAAACCCTCAGAATGGAGGGTTAGGTGATCGACAATTTGTTGGGGTCCGGTTGCTTCGCGCACCGCAGAATTGCCATGGGGCAGCTCTTCGATAGGCCGGCCGGCGTAAAACACCCAGCTGGGTTCTAGGATCTTGTAGGAGGCTAGTTGCGGATCGCTGGCACGCTCAAATGCCGCCCGCAACAGCACGTGGCTCGTTTGATGCACATCGGCCCGCGGGGCGCCGATCGCAAAGATCATGGTCGATAGGGCCACCGCCGAGCCGCCAAATCCGATCGCGGCTGCCCGGTAGTTGCGAATCGCCGCCAGGCCGATGCAAGCCACTCCGCCCGCCAGCGGTGTCAACCCGAGCAGCCCCAGCCACTCTTCTCCCGGCAGGTATCTCTTGGCGACCAGCGGAACGGCCACGGCAATAGCCACGCCGCTCGCAGCCAGCACGGCGAACGAAAGCGGCAGCCACCACCGCGCGATGGCCGCCCCGTCGCGGCTGGCGCGATCGACATAGCTGCCTGCGAGAAGAGCTAGTCCCGGATAGCAAGGCGTGATGTAGCTGGGCAGCTTCGTCCGGGCGATTGAAAACAGCCCGATGTAAACCGCGACCCAGCAAATCGCCAGGACATAGCCCGCGTTACCGCCATCGCGGCGTCGGGTCTGCACCCCCGCGTCCATGGCTAGCGGAATCGCAAAGCACGACCAGGGAAAAAATCCGAGCAGGATCGCGACAGGATAGAACCACAAGGCGCCGCCGCCATGCCCCTCCATCGATTGCGTGGCTCGCCCGACGTTGTGCTCCCAGAAAAAACCGGCAGTCCACTCGCCGCCCGTCGCCAGGTGCACCGCCGAATACCACGGCAGTGCTACGGCTGCCGCGGCGACTATCGCCGTGAGCGGCCGCATATACCAGCAGGTCCGCAGGAAATTCATCGGCTCAAAAGGGCGGAGAATACGGATCAAAAACAAGCCAAGCGTGAATCGCGGCGGCAGCGTTTGGACTGGCAGCCGCATGATCAAGAGGAACATGCCGATGACCGCGGTTGGCAGGACGAGTCCCACCGGCCCCTTGGCCAGCACGGCCAGGCCCATGACCGCATACATCGCGGCGACTGTCGGCCAATGCTGCGGAAAATAGTGGCCCGCGGTGACCAGTTGCGGCGGCGTATCGGCCGGAGCGTTGTCGAACCGGGCCCGAAACGTGCCGGCGACGTAAATCGCCGTGGCCAGCGTCGTGCAGAAGATGAGGACGGAGTCGGGCGTCGCCGCGCGGCCTGCCACGCCAAACATCAGGCTGCTCGCCAGGGCAATTCCCGCCCATACCCCGGCTCGCGGTCCGAACAGCCGCCGACCGATGAACCAGGTGCACAGTGTCGTTCCCACGGCACAGATCGCACTCGGGAGACGGGCGGAAAACTCGCTCACGCCCAGCACGCTATAGGCGGACATGATGCACCAATAGAGCAGCACCGGCTTGTGCGTGCGCAGCTTGGCATTGAACGTCGGCACCACCCAGTCGCCGTGCTCGAGCATCTCGCGGGCACAGCCGGCATTGCGGGGCTCGTCGCGGTCCCAGAGGCGCGCTCCGCCCAGGTAAGTGAACATCACGATCGCCGTGACAAAGGCGACGAGCAGTGCTTGCTGAATGCGGGGAGCGAGCACGACGATCCTCCTTGATCGAGCCGGCGGGCGAATGGCGGCCGCCCTCGTTGCGCTGGAGGAGTCTAAGTCAATGGGGCGAAACGACCAACATCATCCGCCAATGTCGCACAAACGCTGAAAGTCGGCTCGAGTCAGCACTCACCACTCACCCACTCACCACTCACTCCGCCCCAACATTGCTCTTGCCCCGCCGCCCGGCTTTCGCTACATCCCGCCGCTCCCGCTGGCCCTTCCAGGCGGTCGCCGTATGCGCATGCTTCTACTCTCGGTGCTGGCACTCCTGGCCGCCGGATGCGCGCCGCAAGCCCGCGTGATGGTGCTCCGGCCCGCCGAAGTCGATATCGCCGGGATCGGTCGGCTCGCGGTGATCGATTTCGTTGGGGAGGGCGAAGCCGGCAGCCAGGCCCGCGCCGCAATTGCCGCCCGACTGGCCGACAAGCGGCATTACGTCCTGGTCGATCAGGCCGAGCTGTCGCGCGTCGAGCCGGCCGCGTTCAACGGCCAAGAGCCCGATGAAGCCCGCGTAATCCAGGCCGCAAAGCAAGCCGGAATCGACGGCCTGCTGAGCGGCCAGGTCGTCGCGTACGACGCCGGCTCCGGCTCGACGCTCACCAATCCGCCGACCGTGACGCTGGCCGTCAAGTTGATCGACGTCCGCACGGGAGAAGTCCGCGATGCCCGGCAGATCACGCGGACCCTCAAGAGCCGCGAGGTGCCCGACCGGCAAGCGGCTCTCAACGACCTGCTCCACGGCTGTGCGGAGGAGGCGGCCGCGCGCCTCTCACCGCATCAAGAGGCAATTACTGTTGAGCTGGCCCGCCAGTACTGGGGAAACGGCCTGTCCGCGGTTCGACGGGGGAACGCGCTGGCCAAGGGTGGCCAGTGGGACGAAGCGGTCGCGGCCTGGCAATCGGCCCTGGAAAACAACCCGCGGAACCACGTGGCCATGCACAACCTGGCGATTGCCGCCCTGGCCCGCGGCGACCATGCGGCAGCATCGGACCAGCTCAAGAAGGCGATCGCGATCTACGCCGACGCGACCTATCAGCACAGCCGCAAGCTTGTCGCTGAGCAGCAACGATTGGCCCAGGCCGCGATGTTTCAGGCGGCACACGCCGGTGGGGCGCGGTGACGAATTGAAAATCCGCGCTACGGCAGCGAATAGCTCAGCCCCAAGGCGCGACCGTCGTACTCCACGAGCACGCTTCGCTCGCCCACCGCCTTTTCAAATGTGCTGAGGTCAAACGCAAAGCCAGCAGCCTTGAGCTCATTTTCTTTCGTGCCGGCGGAAACCGAAGTCCCCGCGACATCGATAGTGCCGCTGAACAATGTCTGGGGGTCGAAATCGAAATCCTGCTTCTGAAACGCAAACGAGATGTCATGGATCTCGTCCTTATTCTTCCGGCAGTAGGCATAAATGCCGCGCTGATCCCAGACGAAGATTTTGTTGGCCTTGTCCAACGTGCGGTTGGGCTGGCCGAGAACGTCGGTGAGTTGGGCCGTCGTTGCGGGAAGTGTGAGTTGCTTGCCGTCGATCGAAATCCCCGCTTCAGAAATCTTGACGCCCGAACCGGGCGGCGGAGGGGGCAGCTTGCTGCCTTTCGCCTTCGACGCGGGTTTGCCGCAGCCCACGATCAATGCCGCACCAACGATTAGCACGAAAACTCGGTTCATTGGACGACTCCGATGAAAGCTTATAGGCGATATCCGTCCGGCAGCACACCCTCTTTTACGACCACGGGAATCCCTTCGCGAATAATGCAGGGTTCGTCCTCGCCGCGGGTTTCGAGCTTCTGGTGGTTGACGATCTGCACGCTCCGGCCGATGCGGCAATTCTTGTCGAGGATCGCCCCATCGATGTGGCTGCCCGGGCCGATACCCAGCGGCGGCTGGCCGGCGGCGTGTGTGCGGCGATAATCGTCGTCGTAGAAGTCGGCCCCCATGATGACCGTGTTCTTGATCGTCACCCCCTCGCCGATGATGCACCGCAAGCCGATCGAGCTGTTCTCGATCACCGCGCCGCGGCCGATTTTGCAGCCGTCGGCGATCAGGCTCCGCGTGACATTGGCCCCTTCCAGCAGCGTCGGCGGCAGAAACCGCGGGCGGCTGTAGATCGGCGCGGCGGGGCTGTTGAACTCAAACGGCGGCGTGCTGCTGGCCAGGCTCAGATTGGCGTCGTAAAACGCCCGGATCGTGCCAATGTCCTCCCAGTAGCCGTCGAACAGGTGCACCTGCACGCGCTTGGCCCGCACCGACGCGGGAAAAATCTCCTTGCCGAAATCGAGGTAGTCGGTTTTTTCCAGCGAATCGACGAGCGTGTCGCGGTTGAAGATGTAGATGCCCATGCTGGCGAGCTGGTCGCGGCCGCGGCTGGGAATGCCCCGGGCGTCAATCCACGCGGGGTCCATCCGCACCAGGTCCATCTCCCGATCGGTCTGCGGCTTTTCGAGGAACCCCTGCACGCGGCCGTCGTCGCTGACCCGCATCACGCCGAAGCCGCGGGCCGCCTCCC
>JAKEHX010000468.1 GCA_022614795.1 Planctomycetaceae bacterium
AAAGAGTTTGTTCTGCGGCTGCGGACTACGCTGGCACCGTCACGTTCAGCACGCCACTGAACCCGTTGACCACCACGTCTGCCCCCTCAACCAGGTTGAGAGCAGGATCAAATTCCTCGAACGACAGTTCACCGGGCTGATCCAGGACCGACGAGTACTTCACGCTGAAAGCGCCATTGGCGTCGCACGTGAGGACGGCCAGCACGGTGCCGTTGATGATCGCGACGAGGTCTTCGCCTGGTAGGAATCCCCAGCCAGAGACTTCGAGCGTGTGATCCACGCCGCCTACCTTCTGATAGACGAGCTTGGCACCATTCGTGCTGTCGCCCAGGTTGGTCACGAAGCTCGGATCGGTCTGTGGCGGATCGGTCGGCGGGTCGGTCGGCGGATCCGGCTGGCGCCAATCTTCAGGAGGCGTGTCGCCTAGCTCGGTCATGGTGCCGTTCCAGAGATGATTGAACCCTTCGTCGCCGTCGAGCAGGTTGACGCCTTCATTGCCATTCAGGTGGTCGTTGCCCCAGCCGCCCTTGATCATGTCGTCGTCGAGGCCGCCCCAGAGCTTGTCCTTGCCAGCGCCGCCGTGAATCCAGTCCATGCCAGCCTGTCCGTAGATCAGGTCGTTGCCGTCCTCGCCATAGAGGTCGTCGTCGCCCAGGCCGCCATAAACATGGTCCTTGCCGGCTTCGCCGTGGAGCAAGTCGTTGCCGTCGTCGCCATGCAAGTGATCGAATCCGTTGCCACCCCAGCCTTCATCGTTGCCTAACCAGCCGTGCAGGTGGTCGTGGCCATCGCCGCCCTCCATGTGATCGTCGCCGTCGCCGCCCCACACTTTGTCGTTGCCGGCGTCGCCACCGAGGAAGTCATTGCCGCCCCGGCCGTAGACGTGGTCATTCCCGTGGTCGCCGTGGATTGTGTCGTCGCCGCCGCCGCCCCAGACCCAGTCGTTGCCGGCGCCGCCGTTGATGGTGGCGCCAAGCAGCACGCCTTCCCCGACGCTCACTCGGTCGTTGCCGCCATTGCCGTTGATGACGATCGAAGTAAACGGCGCATCGACGCTGGCTGGATCGAACAGGGTCGGCGCTGCGCCGTTGAAATACACGTTGAGCGCGCCGGTTTCATTGGCCACGCAGACCATGATCCGGTCGTTCTGGTTCGTTCCCTCGATCGTGAGTACGCCCTCCACGACCGACACTCCCCAGTTGGCGAGAACCTGCCGGCGTTCTAGCTGTTCGAGGCGCGGGACGTGGCGCAGATAGCGGGCGGACATGATGGTCTCCCAGTTGAAAAGCTCAGTAGAAGAGAGCGAGCCACAGAAACCCTAGGTCGCCGGTAGGTCTTGTCAAATGCCGGGACAGGGCGGGAGGCGCAACTACCTTCCAGAACAGGCTTTACAGCGACAGCCGGCTGGCGTCAGGCCTTCTTGTGCAAGTGATAGAGCCGCAGATTGCCGTCGGCATGAGCGACGGCGAGGCGGAGATTGTCGGGGTGCAAGTCGAGGTCGCGGCCCGAATCGGGGAGCTTGAATTTGAAGTATTCGGCCGCCTTTTGCATGTCCGCGGCCCCCGTCGGCACGTCTTTCCAGAAATAGAACCAGCCGCCGCCCCCCCCGCCGGAGAGGCCGATCCAGAAGCCGCCGGGATGCTGACGCAGACCCCAGGCGGTGCCGTTGATTTTCTCCTTGCCTTCGAACTGGGCGAGCGGCTTGCCGGTCTCCCAATCGAGCACAATGACGGCAGGATTGCCAATTCCGGCAAAGGCGTTACTACAGTTCGTCATGCCGCCGACGGCAAATTGCTTACCGTCGCGCGCGAAAGCGATGCTGCGGGCGCCGCCAATATCGGCCCGGAAGGTTGTATCGTATTTATGGAGTGCAGCGGCTGTGAGGTCTCGGCGGGGCGTGCCGGCGGCGAGGTCCCATTGCTTGAGAACGCACTTCAGATCGCAAGTCACGAAAGTCCCGTCGGCCGGGTGGAACGCGACGTTATATACGTGCGATTCGTGGCCAGCGAGTTCGGCGACCAGGCGGCCATCGGCGACATCCCACAGCTTGACCAGGTTGTCGTTGCCGACGCTCACCAGCCGCGAGCCATCGGGACTGACAGCCAGGGCCCGCACCCATCCGGCATGTGCCGGCTCGACCTTGCGGAGTGGCTCGGGCTTGTCGGCCGCGGCAGGCCACCAGATGACGCGGCCGTCATACCCGCCGGTAATGACGGTGTCGCCGCCGGGCGTGAAGGCGATCGCTCGGACCCAACTATCGTGAGCGGCCAACGGAGTGGCGGTGCCGGTCGCCGTGTCCCAGCGCGTGACCAGGTTGTCCTCGGCCCCGGTAAAGACGTATTTGCCGTTGGGGTCGAAGCGGCACGCCGTCAGCGGCCGGGCATGCTTCCACTGAGCCCCTGCGTGGGTTTGTTCGGGTTCGGTCTGGTGGACGTTTTGTGGCATGGCGGAAAAAGTAGCAGGCACACTCCGTGTGCCGTTGGCCTTCAGGAGGGCGAAAGGAGTTGCTCGATTATCGGACGGCACACGGAGTGTGCCTGCTACTTTATGCAATCAGCTCGGTGATCGCGTCCTTGGCCGGATCGGCGATGGGGAACTTGCGGCCGCCGATGTCGAATTCGGCTTTCGAGTTGACTCCCACGCCCTTCAGCACGGTGTGGAAGATGTGCCCGTGATCGACGACGCGATCGGTGACCTGCGTGCCGTTGTCGTTGGTCTTGCCGATGATCGCGCCGGGCTTGATCCCCGCGCCGCCGAGCAGGACGCTCCACGCGGTCCCCCAGTGATCGCGGCCGTAATTCTTGTTGATCCGCGGTGTGCGGCCGAATTCCGACATCACGCAAATCAGCGTATCGGCGAGTAGTCCGCGGTCGGCCAGGTCTGCGACGAGCGTGGCGAACGGCCGGTCAAACTCGCCGAGCTGCTCGATGTGGAAGTCAAAATTCTCGTAGTGGGTGTCGTAGTTCGAGTGGTTGACCTGCACGAACGGCACGCCCGATTCAAGCAGCCGGCGTGCGAGCAGGCAGTGCTGGCCGAATTCGTGCTTGCCATAGCGGTCGTGGTCGGCGGCCGGCTCCTTGGTCACGTCGAAGACCTCGCGGCGGGCCATCAGTTGCAGGGCCTGGTCGTAGGAAAACGTGTAGGCGTCGGTATCGGCCGTGCGGCGTCGGCCGGCAAAGCGGTCGTTGGCCTTCATTCGCAGCACATTGCGGCGATCATCGGCTTCGGGCGAGAGGCCCGCGGGCCGCTCGCTGTTGTCGGGCGCCTTGCCGTCCTTGAGCACGACGCTGTCGTATTTCGGTCCCAGATAGGCCGCCTCTCCTTTACCCGGGCCGCCGGCGGGAATGAGGATGTGACCCGGCAGTGGAAAGCGATCGGGCGTCAGCGCCTTAGCCGCAACCGCGCCCAGATGCGGATATTCGGTGCCGGGCATTTGCTTGCGGCCCGTGGTCATCTCGACGGTGCCGCGGCCGTGATCGCCGTTCTTGGTATCGAGGCTGCGCACGATCGCCAGCCGGTGCATCTGCCGGGCGGTGAACGGCAACAGCTCGCAGATGTGCATGCCGGGGACCGAGGTGGGAATTGCCCGGAAAGGGCCGCCTGTGTCGGTGTTGGGCTTGGGATCCCAAGTTTCGAGCTGGCTGACGCCGCCGTGGAGGAAGATATTGAGCACACGCTTTTGCGATGACTTGAGCTGGTCGGCAATGGCCGGCGTCCCAGTACACACCGCTCCAAGCCCGGCAGCCACGGCGCCGCCGAGCAGCCCGCCGACGAACGAGCGGCGCGAGAGGGCGTGGTCCGCTGTGCCGCAAGCGTATGTGCATCGCATGGGAGGCTCCTTCGTAGGACGGAATTGCATTCCGTCGATCAGGGACGGATTACAAATCCGTCCTACCTTAATGATTAAACCGAAACTCGTTGCTCGACACGAGCGCCCAAACCAATTCGCCGATCGCGGCGGGTCGGTCGGAAGCCCGGTCCTTCAAAAACGCAGCTGTGTCGTCCTTCTCCTCCTGCGTCGGCAGGCGAGTCAGGACCGACACGTAAAGTTCGTCCGTCAGTGCGGCATCGTCCAGTGCCGCGGGCCGGCCGGTCAATCGGTTGCCGCCCGCGGCGACCCAGCCAAGCACCGTGCCGCCATTGCCGAAAAAGAGCGACTGGTTGACCGTCGCCTGGAAGTCGGCGCCCTGGAGAGTGCCGTACAGGTTCTCGAACGCTTTGACGTTGCCGCGGAGCTGGTCGAAGGCGTGCTGCTCGACGAGATCGGCCAGTACGCGCGGGCGATCGGCTTCGGCGGCGTTTTTCAGCGCGTCGGGCGGCGACTTTTCAATGGCCGCCTGGGAGGCCGCCTCTTGCCCACTGAGCACGCCCGTCGCCTGCATCAGGCTCATGGCGAACTGCTCGTTGGTGAGCGACTTGAGCGGGGCAAGTTGCACGCCGACCGTCCAGCGATCAATCACCGCGTCCCACGCCGGCGCGGCTGATGCCGGATCGGCCTGTTTGGACTGATAATCGCCAATTGCCTTGGCCGTGGCGATTTGGGCGTCGAGCGCAGCGACCGCATAGTTTGCATCAGCCAGTTGTCGCTGCGCGTCGATGAGCGCTCTGTCGAGCGTGGTCCACTGCTCGGTCGGCATGGCCGCTTGCGCCTTGGCGAACGCGTCCTGAGCGGCGGTGGCCTGGTCGGCTGTCGATTTCGTCTTGGCAGCGGCATCGGCGGCTGTCTTGGTGGCTGTCTCCATCTCGGCCGCAACCGCCTTGGACCGTTCGGCGATCTTGGCAGCCGCTTCGGCCAGCACCTTGTCGTCGGGCAACTTGGCGACCGCTTCGCCGGCCTTGGTTGCGGCATCGGCGAGCACCTGCGATTGGTCCTTCTTCTTGGCAAGCGTCTCGTCGGCCGACTTCTGCTCGGTGGCTGCCTTGCCGGCGACTTCGCGGGCCGCGGCCACGGCCGTGTCTAGCATCGGCAACTCGGCCTTGTGTTTGGCGACCTGCTCGGCCAGCGCCTTACGCTCCGCAGCCTTCGACGCGATCGCTCCTTTCAGCTCTTCCACCCGCGCGACGAGCGCCGGGCGACGCGCTTCGAGTTGAGCGATCAGCTCCGCGGCGGGAGGCAGGCTCGTCGCGGCTGCTTGCGGCGCGTCGCACGAACGCTGGTAGGCGCGGGTCAAGGCGAGCTGCCTGAGCAGCCACCTGGCGTCGAAGTTGTTCTTGGCCAGCTCGTCGGCCAAGAGCGAAAGCAGTTCCGGATGGCTCGGCGGATTGGCCGCGTAGTGGAAATCGACCGGATGAACCAGGCCGCGGCCGAACATGTGGGCCCACAGCCGATTGGCCAGATTGCGGCGGAATTCGGTGCTCTCCCGCAGCAGGCCGGCAAGCTGCCCGCGGCGGCTGTATTTCGGCACACCCCGCACTTCCTTCGCCGGCACGGAGACATATTGCTCGGCCTTGGCGAAGTACGGCTCGATGGCGACTGTCGCTCCCTTGGGCAGCCGCGGCAGGACGTTGTCCCCCGCGTCGCCGGTGAAGACCGACTTGTAGCTCGCCTCGCCGTCGGCCTTCTCGCCGATCAGGGCCTTCTTCGCCTTGGCGTCGGTGAAGAGGCTGCTGCGGAGGACGAACGCGTAGAGGCCGTAGTAGTCGGCCTGGTAGTAGTCGTCAATCAGGGGATGGTCGTGGCACTGGGCACACTGAAAGTCCATGCCAAACAGCACGCGGCCCAGGTCGCGCGTCAGCAGGTTGGGCTCCAGGTCGCGGTCGAGCAGAAAGCGGGCGGCGGGCCGGGTCGCGTCGTCGGCGCCGTCCGTCGCCACGAGGTCGCGGTAGAGTTGGTCGAGCGGCCGGTTGTCAGCGAATGCCTTACGCAGCCACGCCTGCCACTCGGGCGTCTTGATCGATTTGTCGTTGCGGCGCTCCATCAGCATCACGTCCCAGGTCAGGGCCATGTGCCGGGCGTATTGTGGACTGCCCAGGAGCCTGTCGATCAGTTGCTGGCGCCGGTCGGCTGCCTGGTCGGCGAAGAACCCGCGGGCCTGGTCGGCAGTCGGAATGACGCCGGTCAAGTCGAGATAGATCCGGCGTACAAAATCGGCATCCGAGCAGGCCGGCGCAAGCGGCCCGACCGCGGCGGCATCGATTAGCGCGTCGATCCGCTCGTGGAGCGCGGGCGGCGCGGCAGGAGTCGGCGCCGCTGCCGGCGGTTCGTCGGCGCAGAGTTCATCGGCGCGGAGCTGGCCGGCACCGAGTTCATGGGCGCAGGGAGCCGCCGCCAGTGCTAGCAATCCAGCCAGCGC
>JAKEHX010000469.1 GCA_022614795.1 Planctomycetaceae bacterium
GCATTGCGCTTCGCTTATGCACCCTAGGTCTGGCCGCCGCCAGAGATTTGCAATCACGGGCCAGATCGAATGCTCGACCGTCCGCCGGTAGGGCGAATCGGCCGGCAGGATGGCCAGCAATCGCTGATGTGCCGCGCGAACATTGTGATAGGGCATCGACGGGAACAGGTGATGGGTGGCGTGGTAGCGCAGACCGACCGGGTTGATCAGCACGGCCAGCGGCGAATCGTTGTCCATCGTGACCGAATCGAGCATCTGGTCGGTGAACGTTCCGGGTTCGCCGCTACTCCACCAACGGTGGGACGCCAGAGTGCGCACCGCATTCAGCAGCACGAGCACCACGCTGGTCGCATAAGCCTGGATCACCAACGGAATGTGCGAGCGGCCCAGTAGAGGCGGGACGATTGCGCAGCCCGCGATAAACAGGAAGCACGCCAGCTCTTGCAGGAAGATGATCCTCTGGGCCGCTGCCGTAGGAAGCGGGCGCAGGTAAGTCGGGTCCATCACCAGTGACGAGGCCCGCTGATGAATCAGCCGCCTTAGCGGCGGGCTCAGCCAGGTCAGCGGCGTGAGAAGGCCGAAGCGAATCACGGCCAGCGGCGGCACCCACAGGCACTGCGACAAGTACAACAGAATGCACCAAGGCGACATCCGTGCCAGCGGCAGATACTCGCCGTCGTGCTCGGTACCGAACATTCTTCGCCGATGATGGTCCAGGTGCGGATAGTAGATGAACGACGGCACGAGAAATGGAATGCCGCACAGCAAGTTCCACACGATCCGGAACGCCCGGAATTTCTTCTCGGGCAAATGCACGAGCTCGTGCACGAACATCACCGCCCGGTAGTAACAGATGCAGGTGAGCGAGAATGTCACCAGCTGAATCGCCAGCCGCAGCCATAGCGGCGTCAGATGAATGTCGTAGAGGGCGCGCGTGACGCCGAACAGCACGTGTCCGATCAGGACGGTCGTGAGGAAATCGGTCCAGTAAATCCACTCCCGAGGAGTGAACAGGTCGCGCACCAGGCCGCGCGCAGCTGTAAGCGAAAACGCGGGAGCTTCCGCGGGGGGCGACGTCATGGTGTAGGACATGGTGCAGCCGGACGCCTGAAGCGGCCGGCGATCTGACAATTCCCCAGCGCCGCGGCTGTGCTCCCTACGGGTCGGCCGCGCGGGCGGGGCGGGACGCGGCCTTCAGTTCGCCTCTGTCTTTTTCAGACTAGTTAGCGCGGGAGCGGGCAGCAACAAATCGCCGACCCGCCTGCCGCCGAATTCCCCCGCCGCCACGAACCAACTAGAATCGAACACTAGCCACTCCATGTTCCCGTTTGATCGTCTGGACGTAACCTGCTTGGCCGCAATGGGTTACGTGAAAACTGCCTGACGCCCCATGTTCCTCTCCGGAATTTCCATCGTCTGTTTCGGCACGAGCTACCTCGTGACGCTGGTGCTGGAAATCTCGCGGCTCTTCTTTCGCCTTCCCGTGCGCCTCGTGGTGATGCTGGCCTTTGCGGCCATGGGGCTGGCCCTGCACACGATCTACCTCTTGCTGCGGGCGCAGTCGGGAATGCCAACGGGCCACCCGCTGTCGAGCTGGCACGATTGGTACCTGATGGCCGCCTGGATTCTCGCGGCGGCCTATCTGATCGTCGCGGTATCGCGCCCGCAGACGCTGGTCGGCCTGTTCATGCTGCCGGTTGTGCTCGCGCTCGTCGGCGTCGCGGCCCTCTTCAAAAAGGATGCCCTGTTCCCGCACGACCAGGCGCTCGCTTTGTGGGGATTTGCCCACGGGCTGATGCTGCTCCTGGGCACCGTCACCGTCTCGCTCGGCTTTGTAGCGGGCCTTATGTACCTCGTGCAGTCGTGGCGGCTCAAGCACAAAGTCCCGCCGCAAGCCGCCTTCAAGCTCCCCAGCCTCGAATGGCTCCAATCGATCAACAAGCAATCGCTGGCCTGGTCGTCGTGCTTCATCGCGCTGGGCCTCGTGGCCGGCATCGTGATGAACGTGATCAAATACCGCGGCGCGGGCCAGCCGGTGCCCTGGACCGACAGCGTGGTGCTCAGCTCGGCGGCTCTTCTGGTGTGGCTGATCGCGGCGACCATTTTCGAATGGGTCTATAAGCCGGCCCAGCAGGGGCGGAAGGTCGCGTATCTCACGGTGGCGAGTTTCATCTTCTTGGCATGCGTCATGGCGATTCTCGTGGTGGGCGGCTCGCAGCATGCGGCGCCGCGCACGGAGGCAAGTTCAACGTTCAACGTTCACCGTTCAAAGTACCTGGATCATGTTTCTTCAACTTTGAACCTGGAACCTGGAACCTGGAACTTCCCCGGTCCTCTGCCGGAGGGCCGCCGATGAAATTGCAAATGGTCGGCTGCTCGCACCACACCGCCAAGGTCGAATTGCGCGAGCGACTGGCGTTCAATCGCGACCAGGCGGCTGCGGCGCTGGCCCAGTTGCGGCTGCGCTATCCGGAAACCGAAGCGGTCCTCCTTTCGACCTGCAACCGCGTCGAAATCTACGTCGCCAGCGAGTCGGCCAGCTCCTGCCCGTCGCATCACGACGTGGTGTCGTTCCTGGCCGAGTTCCACGGCCTGGCCCCCGTCGAGCTGTTCAGCGACCTCTTCGAGCGGACCGGCGAGGATTTCGTGCGGCACCTGTTCACCGTCGCCGCCAGCCTCGACAGCATGGTCATCGGCGAAGCTCAAATCCTCTCGCAGGTGAAGCAAGCCTATGAGCTTGCCACCAGCGTCGCCGCTACCGGGCCGCTGACCAACGCCGCCTTTCAGGCCGCCCTACGCGTGGCCAAACGGGTGGCCACCGAAACGGCCATCCAGCAGAAGCGCGTGAGCATTCCCAGCGTCGCCGTCGCCGATTTTGCCAGCCAATTCTTCGAACGGCTCGACGACAAGCAGATCGTCGTCATCGGCGCCGGTGAAATGGGCGAGGAGACACTCCGGTATCTGATCGACGAAGGGGCCAAGGACATCGCCCTGGTGAACCGCAGCCTGGCCCGCGGCGAAGAGCTCGCCAACCGCCTCGCCGGCAAGCCGCATTCCTGGGAAGACTTGCACAGTTTACTCGTGGCGGCCGACCTCGTTGTCAGCGCCACCGGCTCGAAGGAGCCGATCGTTGCCCTGGCCGAATTCAAGCGGATCGTCGCCGAACGGTATCAGCGGCCGCTGGTGATCCTCGACCTGGCGATTCCGCGCGATTTCGACCCGGTGATCGGCAACCTGGCCGGCGTGTATCTGTACTCGATTGACGATCTCAAGACCGCCTGCGAACAGAACCGCCGCGAGCGGGAGAAGGAGTGGCCCAAAGCCCAGCGGATCATCGAGGAGGAGACGCGGCGGTTCATGACCGACCTGAACCACCGGGCCACGGCCCCCACGATCCGCCGACTCAAGGAACGGGCCGACGAGGTCAAGAACGAAGAAGTGGCTCGGCTTCTCAACAAGCTCGCGAATCTAGAGCCCCATCTCGATCCCAAGTCACGCGCGGAGATCACCGCTGCCTTCGACCGCGTGGTCAACAAGCTCTTGCACCCGCCGCTCGAATCGCTGCGCGACGAAGCCCAGCACGGCGCACCGCACGGGCTGCTCGACGCGCTCAAGCGGTTGTTTCAGCTGAAGGATTGAGTGAGTGGTGAGTAGGTGAGTAGGTGAGTGGTGAGTGGTGAGTGGTGAGTGGCCTACGGCGTATGTTCTTGGGTATTTGGTACTCAGTACTTAGTACTCAGTACCAAACGCATCCGCGCACCACTCACCCACTCACCACTCACTCTTCCCCTCACTCAAACATCGCGTGATTCCGGTCGCCGCGCGAGAGCAGAAACGCCATCAGGTCGAGCGCCTCGTCCTCCCGCAGCGTATCGAGGAGGCCGTTGGGCATCATCGATGTTTTCGAGGGCTGCATCTTGTCGATGTTCTGCCGCTTCACGCCCACCAGGCCGTTGGGATTGAGCATGTCGGTGTTGACGCTGAGGTTGTCGCCGCTGAGGTTGACGATCCGGCCGGTGACCGTTTCGCCGTCGAGCGTGCGAATGACGACGGCCGCGTACTGATCGCTGATCACCTTGCTGGGATCGACGACCGATTCGAGCAGGTCCTTGGCGCTGAACCGGCCCGCCAGGCCGGTCAGGTCGGGGCCGTTCGCTCCCCCTTCGCCGGCGAAGCGATGGCAGGCAAAGCAGTTCGCCTGGCCGAACAGCTTCCGCCCGCGGTCAAAGTCGCGCTTGACGAGCTTCGTCTCGACCAGCGGCGTGAGTTCCTCGAGCGTCCACTTTTTCACAAGCGGCCGCGGCGTGGTTGTTGCAACGGCCTGCACAGCAGGGGCAGCTTCGAGCACTGGCTTGAGCGCCACTTTTTCGTCCGAAGTCAATGTGGCGACCGCGTCGTCCTTCATGATCCGGAAGAAGCCCTTGAGGCTGTTGCCTCCTTTGTAATTCGCCGCCTTCAAAAACCACGTGAAGTAATCCGCGCGCTGGTCGAGCGTCCAGCCGGTCTTGAGCACGCGCAGGGCCCGGGCATAGTCGATTTGCTCCTCTTGCGTGGGCGCGGCGGCCAGCAGCTTAAGCGTCTTTTCGGCGACGCTCGGCGCTTCGAGAAAGACGAGCAGGTTGCACAGCTCCGCATTCAGCTCGCGCCCCTTGGCGGGGTAGTGGGCGTCGAACTTCGCGATGAGCGCCTCCCTGCCCGCCTTGTCGGGCGGGCCCAGGCGATTGAGGGTCACGGCATAAGTCCTGAGCAAATCGAGCTGCTGCGAGGCGTTTAGTTTGGCCCAATCGATTCGCCCCAAGGCAGCGAGAATCTCGGCCCTGAGGTTTTCATCGACGGGCGGGGAGCCTGGCGGGAGGTGGAAGGGATCGCTCGCACTGACGCGGATCAAAGCCAGCAGGGCCTGCGTGGCGGCGACCGGGTCCTTTTCCGCGAGGGCCTTCGATTTCCACTCTGCCGCGTCCTGATGTTCGATGGCCACGCGGGCGGCATAGCGGAGATAGCGGTCGGGATGTTTCAGATAGGGCCAGGCCGTGGCGACTGCGGCCGGGTCTTTCTTGCCATGGAACGACTCCAGCTTTCGCCTCTCCTCACGTGCCTTTGCCGCCGAATCCGGAACGCCACGGAGGGCGTTCCCTACAGCGGCCGTCGATTCCGAGCCGGTGTACGTCACGCGATACAGGCCCGACTGCGTATTGCGGCCGCCGATCGTGAAATACATCGCGCCGTCCTCAGGACGGACGACCACGTCGGTCAGCGGCAGCGGCGTGCCTGCGACGAACTCTTCGGCGACGCCTGTGTAGGCCGAGGCTTCGGGCGTCAAATGCACCGCGTACAGCTTTCCGTAGCTCCAGTCGCAGATGTAAAACGCCTCCTGATATTTGGCCGGGAACTTCGCCCCATAGCCGAACGCCACGCCCGTCGGCGAGCCGGGGCCGATATCGACCACGGCCGGCAGGCTGTCGGGATAGTACGCGGGCCATTTGCCGGCGCCGTTGCGCCAGCCGAACTCGGCCCCGCTGGCGCACAGGTTGACGCGCGTCGGCCGGTACCAGGGGGTGTTGAAGTCCCATTCCATGTCGGCGTCGTAGGTAAACAGGTCCCCCAGCCGGTTGAACGCCGCGTCGTACTCGTTGCGGAAGCCGACGCAGACGATTTCCCAGTTCTTACCGTCCGGATCGACGGCGTAGATCGCCCCGCCCGGCCCGAGCACGCCCCGCATAAAGCCGTTGCCGTCGGGCATCCGCGGCAGGAGGTGGTCTTCGCCCCAGACCGGCGGCACGCGGCTGGTGTTGAACTGCGTCAGCTTCGTCTGGTTGCCGCAGACGACGCGGAGCGACTTGCCGTCGGGGGCCAGGAGCACGGCATGTGGCCCGTGCTCGCCGCCGCCCCCTTGGAAGCGGCGCAGCTCTTCGACCTTGTCCAGCTCACCGTCGCCATTGGTGTCGCGCACGCGGTAGAGGGCGATGGGGTACTTCCGCCCATTGGTGACGACGTACAGGCTGTCGAACGCCCACAAGAGGCCCTGGGCCTCGCCGATATCGACGGGGATTTTCTCGACCCGCGCGATGGCGTCAGTCCCGATCGCCGGGGGATGAATGCGATAGAGCGGGCCGCCCTGATCGGAAACGATGAGGGTGCCGCTCGGGCCGACGCACATGTTGACCCACGAACCCTGCTGGCCTTTGGGCACGCTATAAAGCAGCTCGACCTGGAAATCCTTGAGAGCCTTGATCTGCGAAATGGGGGTCGCCGCGGTGGCGATCGACGTGGCGGGCCGGACTTTTTCCTGGGCTGTGTCCTGGGCCGCGTCCTGGGCGTGGATTTCAAGGGCCAAGGTCGACACAATCAAGGCGGCAACGAGGAAGCGAATCACGAGGGCACTCCTGGAAATGCAGTCAGAGTATTTGACCGAATAAGAATACACGGCAGCATTGCTCGCTGGAAGTTCGGGGAGGTTTTGCATGAACGAACGCCCAATCCAAGACCGCAGAGTGGCACTAGTTACCGGCAGCGGCAAGCGCCGCGTCGGCTGGCACGTGGCCCAGGCACTGGCCACGCGGGGCTATGCGGTGGCGATTCATTATCACCGCTCGTCCGCCGACGCCGATCAGACCGTGGCTGAGCTGCGCAGTGCCGGTTGCGACGCTGCTTCATTTCAGGCCGACCTGGCCAATGAAGGAGCCGTCGGCGACCTGGTGCAGCGAACTGTCGAGCATTTTGGGCGGATCGACGTGCTGGTGAATGCCGCGGCGATCTGGGTCCGCAAACAGCTCGAAGCGATCACGGCAGCCGATGTGGCCAGGCACTTTGAAATCAACACGCAGGGATCCTTTCTCACCTCGCTGCACGCCGGCCTGGCGATGGTCAAGCAAAAGGAAGGGGGCTCGATCATCAACATCGGCGACTGGGCTATCGTCCGGCCCTACTTGGGATTCGCGGCTTATTTTCCATCGAAGGGGGCGATTCCCGCGATGACCCGTTCGCTGGCGGTGGAATTGGGCACGCGCAATCCCAACGTCCGCGTCAACGCGATCCTGCCCGGCCCGGTGATGCTGCCCGACGACCTGCCCGCCGCCGAGCGCGACCAGGCGATCAATGCGACGCTAGTCAAGCGCGAGGGCCGGCCGGAGCACGTGGCCCTCGCGGTGTTGCACTTTATCGACAACGACTTCCTGACCGGCGTCTGTTTGCCGGTCGATGGGGGAAGGTCGATCTACGCGGGGGATGACTAAAAACCGACTGCGTCCTTTACTCGTACTCGTACTCGTTCTCGTACTCGTTCTCGTACTCGACATGTTGTCGCACTCTCCGCCATCGCTTTTTCGGCTCCCGCGCGTTATCCCCACGAACTTTGAGAACGAGAACGAGTACGACTAGGACTAGGATCACCTACGCACTGGACACCTGCACAAAGCAATGCACGTGCGGCAGGACGCGGTAGTTCCACACGAAGCCCGGTCCTTCCAGCCGCCAGAAGTGCCACGGCTTTGTCGCGTCCATCGCGTCATCCCGGTAGAACGCGACGTTGATCGCGTCCATGCCGCCGCCGGCTTTGACGATCTCCATCACCTCGTCGACGTCCTCCTTGCGGAACGGCCCGAGCAGCGTCCGCATGACGCTTTCCACCAGGGCCTTCTGCTCGGCGGTCAGGGCGGTGAAGGCAATGCCGTGCCGCGGATTCTTCGGCTCAAGGCCTCCCAAACCGTCGCGGTTGCCCGTGGCCATCGCGGTGGCCCGCTGCTTTTCGTCGAGCGCGTCGAACACCTTCTGCACCGCCTGGGTCTGATAGTTATAGACGTTGTTCTTGCTGTAGCCCGCCTCGCTGTGGCCGTAATAGACCGGGCCGCCCCAAGCCGTCTTCGGCTCCGAGTTGCCGTCGCAGCGGAGCGTGATGTGGTGCCCGCTGAAGACGAAGGCATACGGCGAGTTGTCGCCCGGCGTGCCGAACAGCATCGCCCCGCAGCCCTCGAACGACCCGCTGGAATCCCACGTCCCCTTGCGGCTGAGACGCTCCCAGGCCTCGTCGCCCGCGAGAATCGAACGCACGATCCGCTCCACTACTTCGCGCTGCGGCTTGGTGTAGTTTTCGGCGATCAGCTTTTCGTTGATCGCGGCGTTAAATGTCCGCTGGCGCATCGGCCGCCCGTCGCTGGCCCCTTGGTCGTACGGCTGGACCAGGGCCTTCTTCTGATCTTCGGAGAGCGTGGCATAGAGCTCCTTGATCAGCCCTTCCGACGGCTTGGGCGCGGCCTTGGCGTCGTCGGCCCTGCCCCGCGCGGGGACCGTCGCGGCCACGCCGGCTGCCGCTCCCATGGCGAGCAGAAACTCGCGGCGGCTGCGCATCTTGGGCAGCACGAATCCCTCGTCGCATTCCGGACAGTAATACTTCGACTGGTTGAGCATTGCCGTTCTCCCGAATAAGAGCCTGGGGGCGGCGCATCACCCATCAGACGCCGCTGATCGGAGTTATAGCGTGGGGCGGGGCGAGTAGCAATCAACAGACGTATTTCGTCGTCTCCCTCGTCGTCGTCCTCGTAATCGAGGCGTGACGACGAGGAATGTAGGGTGTATGAGTGCAACGAAATACACCTTTGCGAGTTGGTCCGGCAATCGAGGACGAGGACGAGGACGAGGACGAGGACCAGTGCGCCAGTCCCGCCGGGGTCGGCGGGACTTACTCCCACTCCAATCCCTCCGTGTGCAGATTCACCGTCGTTCCGCCAGACGCGGGCTTGATGAAGATCGTCAAAGTCGCCTCACCCCGCTTGCGATTGAGGATGGCCGTGTTGGCATTCACCAAGTCACCATCCTCCGCCTTCCAACCTTGAGCAGCGAGGCTCTTGGAAAACTCGGCAGCCACGGTCTTCACATCGCCCGGGCACTTGAAGTCGAGCATTTCGACGATCGCCTTATACTTGACGTCCGTCGCTCCTTTCGGCAATGCCAGGTCTTTTGCCTTCAGCGAAGCGGCCGGCTTGGCCGGCTCTGGTTTGTTCGGATCGGGCTTCGACGTCTCGGGCTTAGCGGGCTTATCCTCCGCCGGCTTCGCCTCGGTTTTGGCAACTTGCGACTTGTACGGGGCGGCAAACTTCAGGTTCACTTCCCATGTTTCGCCGAACACCTCGCGCTCGCCGTGGGTGCTGAGCGTCCCCTGCACCTGTCCGCTGGCGACCTGGAACTGGTCGAGTTCAATTTTGCCGATCGAGCTGAAGCCGCGCTTCGCATGGGCCGCGTGGCTGACCTGGCAACCGATGATCTGGCCGTCTTCGTGGCACGAGATGATGATCGCGCTGCCATAGTCGCCGAACGACGCCTTGATCGTGGGCCGGGGATCCTTCGAGTGGTCGCGCTCGGTGAAGATCAGGTCGATGCTCGGCTTGTCGGCGAATCCGTCGCCGGTGCGGGCCGAAACGAACGCGATCTTGGCGTCTTTGCCGTTCCCCTTGAACGTGCCGCTGACGCCGAGCTTGGCCAGCGGGCTGGACTTCTGAGCCTCTTCCGCGGCGGAGCCGATGATGCCGACGTTAAATTCGAACTCGAAGCTGACGACGAAATGGTCCCTTCCCGTTTTTGCGAGCTTCGCCTTGCCGACCGCCCGGCCGCCGTCGACCTTCACCTCGCCGGTGAGGGCATCGCTGTTGGTGCTGCCGGAGAAGCTGTTCGACTTATAGGTCGTGTCCACCGCTTTGCCGTCCTTGTCGAACTTGACACGCACATAGGGCTGCGACGGGAAGTAGTTTTGGTCGTCGCCGTCGTCCTTCTTCAGGGCGGCCTTGATCTCGGCCACATTGATTGGCCGGTCGCTGGCCATGACGGCAATGGCCGGATCGTCGCTGAGTTTCGTTTGATAGGCGACCACGTGCGTGAGGACGTGTTCCTTGCTGGCTGTCGTGAACTTGCCCGCGGGTTTCGCCTCCTGCGCGAAGCTGGGCACAATGGGGACGAGGGCCATAGCGACGGCCAGTAGCGCGATCAGGGAACGCAACATGAGGTGACTCCTGGGAAGTGACGAAGGAGCTAAACTATACGGCGGATTTCGCGTCCCCGCACCCATGCCAGCCTCTCCGGGCGGAATCCCCGCCGAACTGGTTACCCAGCCGCGCAGCGGCGCAACCTATCAGCCCACGCCGTCGGGCGTGGGGAACCGAACACGATATTATTCAAACCGCAAACCGCGTAGCGGCGGCACGAGAAACCGCCCAGACGTGATTCCATGACCGACCCCGCGTGCATCGCCAGCATGTGCCGCCGCTGCGAGGCTGAAAACCACGGCGGGGGGATCGCCTGAACCCCTGGCTCACTGGTAATGCCGCTGCGCGGCTACCATCCATGGCGAGCCTCTGTTTTCCGCGCGAGCGCGCCGAGTTTTCTTCCAGCTCTCGGCGGGCTACTGTGACGGGATGGCCCATCCGCCGCCGCTCGCCGTGCTCTTCGAGGACAACCACCTGCTGGTGATCAATAAGCCCGCCGGCCTGCCCACGCAGGGGGTCGTGGACGGTGCGGCGAGCGTCGTGACCGCGGCCAAGGCCTACCTCAAGGCTAGGTACAAAAAGCCCGGCAATGTTTATCTGGGCGTCGTGAGTCGCCTCGATGCCTCGGTCAGCGGCGTGCTCGTCCTCGCCCGGACCAGCAAGGCAGCGGCCCGGCTCAATGACCAGTTCCGCGAGCGGACGGCGAAAAAGGTTTATTGGGCGATTGTCGAAGAGCCCCCCGATCCGCCCGCCGGCGAGCTGACCGATTGGCTGAAGAAGAACGAGAAGCTGCAAAAGATGACAATCGCCGGCAGGCATACGATCGGGGCCCAGCGAGCGACGCTCAAGTACCGCACCCTGAGCAAGCAGCCGCAGGCCTGCCTGGTCGAAGTGGAGCTGGAAACCGGGCGCAAGCATCAGATTCGCGTGCAGTTGGCGCATCTGGGCTGCCCGATCCTCGGAGACCGCAAATACGGCAGCAAGCGGCGGCTGGCGACGGGGATCGCTCTGCATGCCCATTCGCTCGAGATCGCGCACCCGGTGACGAAAGAGCAGCTGCGACTGGTCGCCCCGTTGCCCGCCCGGCTGGCGAGCCTGGTCAAGATCGAATAGGCGCGGGCACCGTGACATTTATGTAGCGGAATTCGCCAGAATTCCGGCGAAGTCCGCGGCACCGAACTCTGGCGAGTTCGGCTACGCCTTCCTTCGCATCCTTGCCGGCGGAAGGTATCATGCCCCGGTCTAATAAACCCGGTGCGGCCCTTTCAAGTCAGTGCGGCTTCCATGGAGCAACTTGTTCGCTTCCTGCTCAAGCACCGCTGGTGGTTGCTGGCCGCGGCTTTGCTTCTGGCGGCATTTGCCTATGGACCGGCGCAGCGCGTCAGCTTCGACCGCAGCATTGAACGAATGTTTGCTCCGGGCGATCCGCTCCTGGAGCCCTACCAGCGGCTCAAGGACAAATTCGGCGGCAACGAGATTGTCCTCGCCGTTTATGCCGACGAGCAACTTCTCGCCGCTGACGGAGAGGGGATCCGGCGCCTGGCGGACGTGAGCGGGCGGCTCAAAAAGGTCGCCGGCGTGCGCGATGTGCTGAGCCTGGCCCAAATCGACGCCTTGCTGGCGCAGCTCGAAAGGACGAAATCAGGCGCGCTCTTCAACTTGCTGGGCGGGCGCGACAAGAGGAAGCCAACCTGGACTGGGCCAGCGATTCTCAACCCCGAAAGCCCGCTGGCGCAGCGATTTCGCGAGCTGTTTGCCGGTTATACCCATTCGGCCGACGGGCGCACCGCCGCCGTGGTCTGCATGCTCGAACCCGGCGCGGGCGCCGCCGCCAACGGCGACGATCCGCGGGCCGCCGCCCTGGCCGCCCTCCGCACGATCATCGAGGAGCAGCCGGGCGGCGTCCTGGCTGGTGAACCCGTGATGGTCGCCGAGGGTTTCAAGCTGCTCGAAGCCGACGGGCGCCGCCTGGGAACGTGGTCGCTCTGGCTACTGGGCCTGACCATTCTCCTCTGCTTTCGCAGCCTCCGCTGGCTCGTCGTGCCGCTGGTCGTCGTGCAGTGGACCCTCGTCGTGACGCGGGCGGTCCTGGCCACCAGCGGCCTCCAGCTTTCGATGGTCAGCTCGATGCTGACCGCGATTGTCACCGTCGTCGGCGTGGCTTCGGTGATGCACCTGATCGTCCACTACCGCGAGCTTCGCGTGCATGGCCTGGCGCCTTACGAGGCGCTCTTCAAATCGGCCGTGCTGCTAGCGGGGCCGATCGCCGGCGCGATCCTCACCGATGCTTCCGGCTTTGGCGCGCTGTGGTGGGCCAGCGTCGAGCCGATCCGCGATTTCGGGACGATGATGGTCATCGGCTCGCTGCTCGTGGCGCCGGCGATTTGTCTGGTCGTGCCGGCGCTTTCGCTCGCGGGGGCGCGCGACACCGGGCCCGCCAAACCGGGCTGGGGCGAAGGGCGGTTAGGCGATTTTCTCATGCGGTCCGTCGATTGGATCCGCCATCGTCCACGCACGCTCGCCGGCCTGGCAATCGCCGTGTCGCTGCTGGCTTCGGTCGGGGCGATTCGCCTCGAGGTGGAAACCGATTTCACGCGCAATTTCCGCCGCGGCAGCCCGGTGGTGACGGCCTATGAGTTCGTCGAAACGCGGCTGGGCGGGGCGGGCGTCTGGGACGTGATGCTTCCCGTACCGCCCGAACTCGACGCCGCTTACGTGGCTCGCGTCCGCCGGCTCGAGGAGCAACTGCGCGGCCTGACTACGGTCGATTCCGCGACCGGCCAGAAAGTGCCCGCCTTGACCAAGGTGATCAGCCTCGTGGACGCGCTCGACGCTGTCCAGGCCGATCCGCTCGTCGCCAGGTTCACTCGTCAGCCCGAAGCGCGGGCTGCACTTCTGGCCAGGCTCATGCCCACGTTCATTGACGCCCTGCACTCGATCGAGCTCGATTCACACGGCCAGGCGAGCCTGCGCATCATGCTCCGCTCGCGCGAGCGCCAGCCCGCCGCCGAGAAACAGCGGCTGATCGAGGCGGTCACGCGTCTGGCGAGGGCCGAGTTTCCCCGCACCGAGCAGTCGGCCGGCGCCGAGGTCACCGGCTTTTTCGTGCTCCTGACGAACCTCATCGAGAGCGTTCTCCGCGACCAATGGACGACATTCGCGGTCTCGACAATCGCCATCGCCGCCCTGGTCTGGATCGGCTTTCGCTCGTGGAAATACGCCCTGATCGCGCTCATCCCCAACGCGGTGCCGATCTACATCGTGATGGGTCTTTTGGGCTGGGTGGGTCTGAAGATGAACATGGGGGCGGCCATGATCGCGGCGGTTTCGATGGGCATGTCGGTCGACAGCTCCATCCACTATTTCGCCGCGTTCCGCCACGCCCGCCGCGAGGGTAAGACCGTGCACCAGGCCCTGCTCGTCTGCCAGCAAAGCGTCGGCACGGCCATGATCTTCACCACGCTGGCCCTGATCGTCGGTTTTGGCGTGCTGGTGACCAGCGAGTTTGTCCCCACGATCTACTTCGGGGCACTGATGTGCCTGGCGATGCTCGGCGGCATGTTCGGCAACCTCATCGTCCTGCCGCTGCTCTTGTCGTGGGTTGAGCGGGAGGAGCCTGCGGGCCAGTATATTCGAGATGCCCAAAGCCCACGCGTAGTGTAGAATTGAAGACGAAAACTCAAGGAAACTAACCAATGTCGCAAGCTACCGCGCCGTTTGCCGAAGTGGTCGAAGCTGTTGAGCGTTTGACACCAGATGAACAGGAGACGCTGGTCACGATCGTCCAGCGCCGCCTAAGCGCGGTACGCCGCTCCCAGATCGTGGCCGATGTCCAGGCCGCGCGCGAAGAACTCAAGGCGGGTGCGTGTCGGCCCACGACGCCGGATGATTTACTACGCGAGATTCTCTCGTGAGGTGCGAGCTTCTCCAATCGGCAGCGTTTATCCGGGCCGCACGACGATTTCTCAAGAAGCATCCCGAGGCGACTGAGGATCTTCGCGCGACGCTCCAACAGTTGTCGGACGATGCCTTTCATCCCCGGCTCAAGACGCACAAATTGCGGGGCGAATTGGCGGGTTCTTGGGCTGCCAGTGCAGGCTATGACGTTCGCATAGTGTTTGAACTCGTGCAACATCAAGGCGCGGAGGCAATCCTCCTCCAATCGATCGGCACACACGACGAGGTCTATTGAACCTCTCTCTCGCCGCTAAAGCGGTCGGGAAGGTAGCCGGTAAGAAAGACTGCACTCGGCGTAGTTGCCAGCCAACTAGATCAGCTCGCGGATCGGTTCGCGGGTTTCGACCAGGTATTGCGGCCGGCCGGCCGGATCGATGAGCTGCGTGTGGCCCACGTCGATCCCCAGGTTGTGATAGAGCGTGGCGAACACTTCCTGGAGATGCACCGGGCGGTCCTTGGCTTCTTCGGCATAGGCCGTCGAAGTGCCAATGGTCTGGCCGAGCTTCATGCCGCCGCCTGCCAGGAAGCACATCGCCACGCGCGACCAGTGGTCGCGGCCCGCGCCGCCGTTGACCCGCGGAGTGCGGCCGAATTCGCCCCACATGACGACCGTCACGTCCTTGTCGAGGCCGCGATCGGCCAGGTCCCCCAGCAGGGCGCTCATCGCCCGATCGAGATTCGGCAGCAGCCGGCGGAGCTGGTTGAAGTTGTCGCCGTGCGTGTCCCAGCCGCCCCAATCGAACGTGACCACACGGACACCGGCTTCAACAAGTCGCCGGGCGGTGAGGAACATCCGGCCGTCGTCGCGGCCATAGCGCTCGCGGACCGCCTTGTCTTCCTTCTCCAGGTCGAGAGCATCGGCCACTTTGCCGCTGGTCACCACGCCGACGGCCCGCTGGGTGAACGAATCGAGGGCGGTCATCTTGCCAGTGGCGTCACTGGCCCGGCGGATTTTGTCGAGCGACGACAGCAGGTTGGTCCGCGAGCTGAGCCGCGATTCGTCCATGCCGCCCACCAGCCGCAGGTCGCCCCCTTGCGGGCGATAGGGCTTGTGGACCGGGCCGAGATAACCTTCGGGCCCGTCGTTGTAGGCGATGTAGCACGGAGCGCCGCTGCCGGTGGGCCCGAGCACCTTGCTCACCACGCTGCCGATGCTGGGCCGGCCGCCGATATTGCGGAGCGAATCGCGGCCAAATCCGGTCTGTGTGTGGAAGTTGCTGTGGTCGTCGAACATGCCGCTCAGCGACCGGATGATGGCGTATTTGTCGGCCATCTGGGCCAAGAGAGGCATGTGCTCGCAGATTTCGATGCCCGGGACGTTGGTCTTCACGGGATTGAATTCGCCGCGGAATTCGCGGGGGGCGTCGGGCTTCAGGTCGAACATGTCCTGGTGGCTGGGGCCGCCGCTCAGGTGGATGTTGATGATTGACTTGTTCGACGAGCCCACGCCCGCGGCCGCCTCGGCCTGGAAGAGCTGGGCCAGGGTCAGTCCGCCGAGGGAGCAGGCCCCTAATTGGAGCATCGAGCGGCGGGAAATGCCGTCGCAATAGCGGGAGTTGGCGGCGAGATTGACGTTGAGCATGGCCGATCTCCAAGCGATTGAGGGGTGGGCTGCTTAGGTGGGAACGAGCAACCAACTATGGCCGAGGCGGGGTCGGACGTTACGGGGGTCATTATCGCCGGGTGACGGCGGACAAATCAATAGGAGTTGATGGATTCTGTACCTCGTCCTCGTCGTCGTCCTCGGTTCAGGGGCCGCCGCTGACCCGCCATTGAGGACGAGGACGAGGACGAGGACGACGAGGACGAGGACGACGAGGACGAGAGGAGCAAGACAACTTGACGACCCCGATTTGAGATTGTCCCTCCGTCATGCGACAATCGGGGCGCTCTCGCAGCCTTATCCGCCGCCCTTCCCGCCTTGACCCATGGCCAGATCATCCTCTCGTTCGACCGCTGTCGCCGTACGCCGCCGTCCTGCGAAAAAGACGAAGAAAAAACTGGCAACCGGCTATGGCCTGCCGCCCCGGCCCGTGGCGATCGTTCCCGCGGGCAAACTGTTGGCGACCGAATCGGCGATCTACAGCGTCCATCCGGGAGTCGCCAAGATGCAGAAATGGATCTCCGAGCTGAAGCCGAAGACCGGCTGTTCGCTCGAGGAGTGGATCAAGCACATTCAGGTGATGGGGCCGAAGGACGAGAAGCAGTGCCGCGAGTGGCTGAAGGAGAAGCACAAGCTGGGGACGAATGCGGCGTGGTGGCTGGCCGAGCGGGCGCTGGGCGATGCGCGGCGTTTTGCCGACGATTCGCCCGCGTCGTACCTCGCGGCCTGCCCGGGCTATGTCGAAGCGATGTACGCGGGGGGCAAGTCGGGGCTGCGGCCATTGCACGACGCCCTGGTCCGACTGGTCAAGCACATCGGCGAGGATGTGAAGGTCTGTCCGTGTCAGACGATGGTGCCGCTCTATCGGCATCATGTATTTGCTGAAATCAAGCCGGCGAGCAACAAGCGGATCGATCTGGGCCTGGCCTTGGACGACGAACCGTTCACAAGCCGCCTGCTCGATACGGGGGGCAAGGCGAAAAAGAACCGCATTACGCACAAAGTGGCGATCGCCTCGCTGGACGACATCGACCTGCAGGTCAAGCGGTGGCTGAAGCAGGCGTACGAACGGGATGCGTAAGTCACGTAGCTGAAGTTGCCAGACTTCAGGATATTCCGCCTGAACTCTGGCGAGTTCAGCTACTCAGGCTTCTAGCTCGCAGTCGCCTCCATCGCCACGGGTGTCGAAAGTTCGGCCAGCTTGCGGCCGCGCGGGCGGATCACGTCAATTCACCTAAAGCGTTGCGGCGCTGGCTTTTCCGGCGATTCGGCGACGCGGTATGCGAAGTGCTTCTGGGACCGGGGTTGTGTCCTTAATCACCGGGAACACCCCGTCATGCGCCTGCGAAGAGGCTTTACGCTCGTCGAACTGCTCGTGGTCATGGCCGTCATCGGCGTGCTCGTGGCCCTGCTCTTGCCGGCCGTGCAGGCGGCCCGTGAAGCGGCCCGGCGGATGGCGTGCCAGAACAATCTGAAGCAGGTGGCCTTGGCGGTGCACAACTACCAGGCGGCGATCGGTTTTTATCCGCCGAGCTTTTGCATCCAGCCGGGAACGGTCCTGTCGGGCAACAACGGCAGTTGGTCGGCGCAGGGGCGGATCATGCCCTACATCGAGCAGAACAATGCCTTCGACCAGGTGCGGCTCGACGTGGCGTGGGACGCTCCGGCCAACCGGGCGACGGGCGTGCCGACGATGAAGATTCTGATGTATCGCTGCCCGAGCGAGGCCTACAACCTCCCGCGGCTCGATGCGGCCGGGCTGCCATACACCACGCCGCTCAACTACGTGTTCAACTTCGGCACCTGGCTGGTGCACGATCCGGCGACGAATGTCGGCGGCGACGGGTCGCTGTTCGTCAATAGCCAACTGTCGCCGGCGGCGTTTCTCGATGGCTTGTCCAACACGTTGTGCACTTCGGAGGCCAAGGCGTTTACGCCCTACATCCGCAACACGGCCGATCCTGGCCCGTTGCCGCCCGCCGCGGTCACCGCGTTTCAAGGAATGAGCGGCCAGCTCAAGCTGGGGCCGAGCCTCAACGACAACACAGGGCACACCGAATGGTGCGACGGCCGCGTGCACCATAGCGGCTTCACGACCGTCTTCACGCCCAACACCAAGGTGCCTTACGACAGCAGCGGCCGGACATACGACATCGATTTCAACTCGCGGCAGGAGGGGCAATCGGCCACGCAGCCCACCTATGCCGCGATCACGGCCCGCAGCTACCACAGCGGCGGGATCGTCAATGCCGCCCTGATGGACGGGAGCGTGCGGACGATCGCGCGAACGATTTCGCTGCCGGTGTGGCGGGCAATGGGAACACGCTCCGGCGGCGAAACGGTGCAGGTGGAATGAGTTGCGGCGAGTAACCCGGGCGGCCGAGGCGAATCGGGAGGGCGAGGCGGGCGAGGCTCCCGCCGGCAGTTGCGCCTGAACGCGGACCGGCCAATAGGCCGGATTCCAAGGTAGAGGTTGCAAGTCTTGTTCCTGCAGGCTGTGTCTGGCGAACCGAAACGGTGCGACAGCGAAAAATAGTCCAGCCGTCAGGGCATCAGAAGCTGCCGGCCTGACGGCAACACTCGGCGAATCCAGCCGCGGTAGAATGACGGCGGAGGATCGCGCGATGGTTGCCGTACATGTGTTTGATCAAGCGGGGAAGTTGGTCGGGCCTCTGGACGTGCCCAAGCTGGCGCTGAGCGAGGCGGAGTGGCAGCGGCGGCTCACGCCCGAGCAGTTCCGGATTCTGCGGTCCAGCGGCACCGAGCGGCAGTTCTGTGGGACGCTCCTCGACAATAAGAAAGAGGGCGTCTATGCCTGTGCCGGCTGCGGGCTCCCTCTGTTTGAGTCCGGCGCGAAGTTCAACTCGGGAACGGGCTGGCCGAGCTTCTTTCAGCCGATCGCGCCGGGCAACGTAGCTGAGCGTGCCGACGGGAGTCACGGCATGGAGCGGGTGGAGATCAACTGCGCCCGCTGCGACGGCCATTTGGGGCACGTCTTTCCCGACGGCCCGCCGCCGACAAGGCTGCGATATTGTTTGAACTCGGAGTCGCTGCGGTTTGTGCCGAGCGAGCAAGTGGGATCGCTGGCGGAAGAGGGCTAGGGGCTAGGGTGGACAACTGACGCCCCGCCCTAGCCCTAGCCCCCAGCCCCCCAGCCCCTCACTCAGGGGCCGGCCAGATCTTCAGCGTGCCGTCGTGGGCGGCAGAGGCGATGTACTTGCCGTCGGGGCTGACCGTGATTCCGGTGACAATCTTCTCGTGGCCGGCATAGCGCTGAATCGGCCGGGCCATGGCGACATCCCACACGCTCACCCCGCCGCGGGCGTCGCCGATCGCCAGGCGCTGGCCATCGGGGAAAAACTGCAAGCTGGTGGCGGCGGCGTCGTGTTTAAGGCGGTGCGTGTTCTTCCGCGTGGCGATGTCCCAGACGAAGATTTGCCCGCCCGCCGCCGACGTCACGAGCCGCTTCCCTTCGGGGTCGAAATCCATCCGCTTGATTTCGCTGATGTGGCCCTGAAGGCTGGCGAGTTCTTCGCCCGTCTTCGCGTCCCACAGGCGCAGTTCGCCCACGACCTGCCAGTGCTGCCAATCGCCGGTGGACGTGGCGATGAGCGAGCCGTCGGGCGAGAAGCGGGCCGAGGTGACCGGAAGGGCCTGGCCGACGAGCAATTGCTTGACCTTGCGGGCGTCGGCGTCCCAGAGCTTGAGCGTGCCGTCCCAGCAGCCGGAGACGATCAGCTTGCCGGCGGGGTCGAAGTCGATCGTGCGGGCGCCCGCGAGTTTGTCTTTCCAGGCGTTGTATTTGGCCAGTTCGATGCCGCGCTCGACCGACCAGAGCCGCACGGTGCCGTCGCTGCCGGCGCTGGCCACGACGGCGGCGTCGGGCGGGAAGGCGATTTCGTAGACGATGCCACTGTGCCCCTTGAGGGTCCGCTTGATTTCGCCGGTCGCCGGGTCGCGGAGGGCCACCAGGCCGTCCTTGCCCCCGGTCGCCAGATACTTGCCATCGGGCGAGTAGCAGGCCGCGTGTGCTTCCGGCGCGTGAGCGGAGATGGCCACGAGCGGCTCGACCGGCGGCGGAGCGGCCTTCCACAGCCGGACGGTCTGGTCCTGGCCGGAAGTGACCAGGCCCGAACCATCGCGCAGGAAGGCGATGCCGCTGACGACGCCGCTGTGGGCTTGCTGCGTTCGGCGGACAGTGCCGCGGATGGGGTCGCTCAAATGCACGCCGCCGCCCGAGCCTCCGCTGGCGATCGTCTTGCCGCCAGGCGAAAACGCCAGGCAATGGACGGCGTTCGTATGGCCGCCGATTTGGGCCCGTTGCTTGAGCGTGGCCAGGTCCCAGAGGCGAATCAGCTTGTCGTCGCCGGCCGAGGCGATCGTCGCACCATCGGGCGAAAATGCGATCGTGCGGATCGCGGCGGTGTGGCCCGCGAGCCTGCCGGCCGCGGCGCGGCGCTCGACGTCCCAAACGATGAGCGTCTGATCGTCGCCGCCGGACGCGAGCCGCAAGCCATCCGGCGAAAAAGCAACCGCGCGGACCGGGGCGATATGACCTTCCAAGCTCGCCAATTCCTTGAGCGTCCGGGCGTCCCACAGCCGGACATAGTTGTCGCTCCCGCCAGTGGCAAAGCGGCGGCTGTCGGCGGTCCAGGCCAGCGAGAGCGCGCCCCCTTCGTGGCCGCCCGTTTTGCCCACGAGCTCGCCGGTGTTCGCGTTCCACACATAGCCGCGCTGGTCGCCGCCGACTGCGGCAATCAGCGTGCCGTCCGGAGAATACGCGACCGCCGCGGTGATGCTTTCCGGCCCGTCCAGACTGCGGACGATTTTCCCTGTTGCCCGCTCGCGCAGCAGAACGGCCGTGCCGGCGCATGAAAGTGCGAGCATATTGCCGTCGGGAGAAACGGAGAGCGCGCTGACCGGCCCGGCGGCGGCCCGCGAATCGGCCGGCAGCGGCATCGTTAGCGTTTCGGCCTGGGTGGCCACGTCCCACACGCTGACCACGTTGTCCCAGGTCGAGCTGATCACCTTTTTGCCGTCATCGGACACGGCCAGGCCCCAGACGTGCTGCCCGCGGCCTGGGAGGGTGGCAATATGCGACCAGTCGGCGACATTCCACACGTTGATGGTTCGATAGTTGCCGGTCGCCAGGAACTTGCCGTTACGCGACTGGCCGAGGCCAACCGCCGGCTGCCGCGGCTCGGGAACGGGCAGCATCATATCCAGCTCGCCCGTTGCGACGTTCCAGATGCGGCACTGGCCGTCGTGACAAACGGTCGCCAGCTGTTTGCCGCCGGCAACGAACGATGCCGCGCTCACTTCGCCGCCGTGCATCAGCGTGTGCTTGAGCGCACCGCTGGCCACGTCCCAAATCCGCGCCGTCTTGTCCTGGCTAGCCGTAGCGATCAGCTTGTCGTCGGGCGAGAATTCGACCCAATACACATTCTGCATGTGGCCGGGAAAAGACTTCAGCTCCGCCCCCGTCGCCACGTCCCAAATGTGGACCGCCTGGCCGTTGCTGCTGGTCGCGATGCGGCGACCGTCGGACGAAAACGAGAGCCGCTCGATCGAGCCGGCCGGCTCTTGCAGCTCCTGCTTGATCTTGCCAGTCGCCGCGTCCCGCAGCCGCAGTTGCCCGCCGAAATTGCCCGAGGCGACGAGCGTGCCGTCGGGGGAAATGGCGATGGCCCGCACGCCCCGCGGCTCGTCGGCGGTCCACTTCGGCTGGCCGGTCATGATGTCCCAGGTGCGGACCTGCCCCCCATCGGAGACGTTCCAGTGGCCGTAGCCGACGGCGACCCAGGTTTCGTCGCGCGACAAGGCGGTCGCCCAGGCGAGCCGCGTCGTGGCGACCAGGTTTTCGGGCGGCGTGAGGATGTCGATCAGGTCGGGCGTTTTGGCGGTCTGAGCGCGGACCGCCCCCAGCGGTGCAAAGACGAGCACGAGCGTCAAACTGCGGAGTACGAATTGGGCAGCCATCGGAACCTCGAGTGCAGCGGTCGATGAACTGCCTGCAAAAATAAGACGAAATGTCTTTCCGGTCAACAATTGACCGAGAGTGGCGGCCATAGAATGGGGAGCGGCCGGCAAAAAGACGGCGAGACAGAGGGACAGAGAGACAGAGGGACGGAGAGAAGGAGAGACATAAGTCCCTCTGTCTCTCCATCGCTCCTTCCCTCCGTCGCTCCGTCCGAACTCAACCCAAGAGGAACCCATGACCACCCACTCCACCACCGTCCTTGCTGGCGGCTGCTTCTGGTGCACCGAGGCGGCTTTCGAACAGCTCGAGGGCGTGCTCGACGTCACGAGCGGCTATGCCGGCGGCGCCGCTGAATCGGCGAATTACCGTGCGGTATGCAATGGCAACACGGGTCATGCGGAAGCGATTCGCATCACCTACGATCCGGCGAAGATCAGCTACGAACAGCTGCTCGCCGTTTTTTTCGACGCCCACGACCCGACCCAGCTCAACCGGCAGGGGAACGATGTCGGAACGCAGTACCGCTCGGCGATCTTCTATGCCGACGAAGATCAAAAACGCGTCGCCCAGGCCAAGATCGACCAGCTCAACGCCGCCAAGGCGTATGGGCGGCCGATTGCGACGACGCTCGAACCCCTGACCGCGTTCTATCCGGCCGAGGACTACCACCAGGACTACGCCCGGCTGAACCCCGACCAGCCGTACGTCCAGGCGGTGTCGATGCCCAAGGTTTGCAAGGTTCGGGACAAGCACGCGGGCCTGCTGCGGCGCGGGAGCCATTCTGGCTAGACCTTCAGCCACTTCAGCCGCAAGCTGTTGACCACGACCGATACGCTGCTGGCCGCCATGGCGGCGGCCGCCAGAATTGGATGCAGGCGGACGCCCCACAGGTGCACGAACAGGCCCGCCGCCAGCGGAATCAAGAGCACGTTATAGACCAGCGCCCATCCCAGATTTTGGCGAATCACCGCCAGCACCGTGCGCGACAATCGCACCGCCCTCGGCACCAGCCGCAAGTCGTGCCGCGAAAGCACCACGTCCGCCGATTCGATGGCCACGTCGGCGCCCATGCCCATGGCGATGCCGAGTTCGGCCGCGGCCAGTGCCGGGGCGTCGTTGATGCCGTCGCCGACCATGCCCACGACATCGCCGCTGCGCTGAAGCTCGGCGATCACCGCTTGCTTTTGATCCGGCTTGACCTCGGCGATCACGCGTTCGATTCCCACCTGCTGGGCGATTGCCTCCGCCGTCTCCTGGCGATCGCCGGAGAGCATGGCGAGCGACAGGCCAAGCTTCTTCAATTCTTCGATCGCTTCACGGCTAGTCTGGCTGACTTCGTCGGCCAGGAACAGCGCTCCCAGATAGCGGCCGTTTTCCGCTACGCAAATCGCTGCCGTAGACGTACTGCCCACTGCCGGCTCCGGCCCTGCCACCTGTTGCCGCTCGAGAAACTCGCGGCTGCCGACGAGGACCTTCGAGCCGCCTACTTTGGCCTCGATCCCCAGGCCAGGGATCACGATCGTCCTTTCGGCGATGAGCACGGGCGTCCGCAGCTCTTGGGCCTTTTGGACCACAGCGGCGGCGAGCGGATGACTGCTTTGTCGCTCGACTGCCGCCGCAATCGTCAGCAAATGAACCGGAGAAATGCCATCCGCCGGGACTACCTCGGCCACCTTTGGCTTGCCCAAGGTAATCGTCCCCGTCTTGTCGAAGACGATCGTCGTCAGCCGCCCCGCCGTTTCCAGAGCCTGGGCATCCTTGATCAGAATTCCCAACTCAGCGCCTCGGCCCGAACCAACGAGCACCGCCGCGGGAGTCGCCAGGCCTAGAGCGCACGGGCACGCCACGACAAGCACCGCCACAGCACATGACAATCCGAGTGCCCAGTTCCCGGCGAGCGACCAGCCGACCAGCGTCGAGAGCGCGACCAACAGCACGACCGGCACGAACCAGGCGACCACCCGATCAGCCAGCCGCTGCACGCCGGCCTTCGACTCCTGGGCCTTGCGCACCAGTTCGACCGTTTGATCCAGCCAGGTCTGTCCTGCGGCGCTGGTCACGCGCACCCGCAACGACCCGCTGCCGTTGAGGCTTCCGGCAAAGACCTTGTCGCCCACCTGCTTGATCACGGGGAGCGGCTCGCCGGTGAGCCAGGCTTCGTCGATCTCGCTGTGGCCGGTAAGCACGATGCCGTCAAGCGGCACCTTGTCGCCCGGGCGAATCACGGCAATCTCGCCGACTGCGACCTGGCCGAGCGGAACATCCACGACATTCGGCTTGCGTTCAATATGGGCGACGGGCGGGGCCAGCCGCAGCAGCTTGAGAATCGCCTGCGAAGCTTGTCCCTTGGCCCGCGCTTCGAGATATTTTCCAAGTGTGATGAAGGCGAGAATCATCCCGCCGTCCATGAAGTTCATGCTGTGGCGGCCAACGAATACGTCGGCCATCCCCGCGGCCAGCGCGGCGGTGGTGCCCAGGGCGATCAGCGTGTCCATATTCGCGGCGCCGTGGCGAAGAAGCTTGATCGCCCCCACGATGAACGGCCAGCCCACAACCGCTTGCATCGCCACGGCGAGCACGAGTTGAGCCCACATGGTGAAGGCATGTGGCAGGCCCGGAATGAAGTGCAGCGCCGCCAGCGGAACGAGCAGGGCCCCAGCCACGATCAGCCGCGCGAGCCAAAGCGAAGATTCTCCCTCAGTCCGCGCCTGGAAGCTCGCCGCCGCCTCGTCGGGCGGCGCTGCCGGATGAGCCGCATAACCCGCTGCGGCAACGGCTCTCTCGATTGCGTCCAGATCGACCGGAGCCCCGTCAAACTCCACCGCGCCTTGATTGGTGGCCAGGTTGACCCGCGCAGACCGCACGCCCGGCACGTTGCGCAGCGCCCCCTCCACGCGCCCGACGCAGCTCGCGCAGTGCATGCCTTCAATGTCTAGAATGATTTCCTTCATCGAACCATTGGAATTGTATCCATGCGGGCGGAAATCATCTCGATCGGCGACGAGCTTACGACCGGACAGCGGCTGGACACCAACAGCCAATGGCTCAGCGAGCGGCTGCTGGAGATCGGCGTCGAGGTCGCCTTTCACACGACCGTCGGAGACAACGTGGCCGATAATGTCCTCGCCTTCCGGCAGGCTGTCGAGCGGGCCGATGTGATCTTGGCGACGGGGGGCCTGGGCCCGACCGCCGACGACCTGACGCGGCAGGCGATTGCGGAGGTAGCCGGAGTGCAGCTGGTCCAGGACGAGGCATCTCTGGCGCATATCAAGGCCCTCTTTGCCCGCCGCAAGCGCGAAATGCCCCCCGCGAACCTCGTGCAGGCACTGTTTCCTCAAGGTAGCCGGCCGCTGCCCAACCCGCACGGCACCGCGCCGGGCATCGACTGCTCGATCGCTCGCCGGGATCGCGGGCCAGCGCGGATTTTCGCCCTGCCGGGAGTGCCTGCCGAGATGCAGGAAATGTGGGCCGCTTCGGTCGGGCCGGCGATTCAGGAGCTGCTCGGCCAAAGGCGCGTCATCGCTCATCATCGGATCAAGTGCTTTGGCGTCGGCGAAAGCGACCTGGAAGCGATGTTGCCCGACTTGATCGCGCGGCAGCGCTATCCGCTGGTCGGAATCACCGTGCACCAGGCCACGATCACGCTCCGCATCACAGCCGCCGCCCAGACGCCCGAGCTGGCGCGGGCCGCGATGCAGCCCACGATCGACACGATTCACCGGTGCCTCGGCGTATTGGTCTTCGGCGAAGAAGACGACGAGCTGGAAGACGTCGTGATTCGAATGCTGCGCGAGCGGCATCTAACGCTCGCCGTCCGCGAATGGGGAACGTGCGGCCTGGTTGCGCATTGGCTCGCCAGCGCCCGATCGGCCGGCGTTTTCCAGTGCGCGAGCGTCTTTCCTGGCCAGCAAGGCTGGGACGATCTTGCACAGCGGCAGCCGGGCGACGCCGACTACCTGCTATGCATCGGCCCCAGCCCACAGCCGGACTCGCCCACGTCCGCGCCTGGCAACCTCAAGATCATCCTGGCCCATGCCGCGGGCGTGATGGAGAAGGAGTTTCCCTTCGCGGGCCATCCAGAGATTCTTCGGCCACGCGCCGCCAAGCTGGCGCTCAACCTGCTGCGGCTGCATCTGCTCCGGGCGGCAGACAGCGGGACGGCTAGGCCGTGAGCCCGTAGTACATGCCGGCGGCGAAGGCCACCAACAGGCAAAGATAAGAGAAAATGCGCATGCGGCGGCTCAGGAAAGGGGCATTCATTGGAGGTCCTCAGTCGAATTGCACTACGTCGATCGAGCGACACGCCTGGCGGCCGAGGGTGAAAAGGCCGGTCTGCGGCGGGGCTCAACACGAGGCAAGACGAGAGTGCCTCCAAGAAAACAAATAGGTCGAATTCCGCCGGTCGTCAAATCGATCCCAAAAAGAGAATCGGAGCGGTGCACGCGTCCTGTCGCAGGCGTCACAAACCAATCTGCTGTCGTGCCAGCGCCAGAGTTCGCCCGCTGGCAACCGCCTGCACGACACTGACGACTAGGCAGCCGCGGCAAGATGCCCAGGATATCGGGCCGCCCTTACAACCGCTTGCGCGCGAATTTCGGTGATTCTCGCCTGGATGAATTTGGATTTGCTTGCCAGCCTGACTAACGCGGATAGGATAAGCTTGATTTGCTTTTCAAACGGTCGCATTGGATGCGGCGCGGTCCTTCTACTTCTTCAAGTGAGCCCCACATGAACCTCGCACGCAAACTCGTTGTTGGCCTGGGCGCCCTGGCTACGATCGTCCCCGGTCTGGCATCTCAAGCCGATGCATTTTGGGGCTGCTTTCACCATCGCCGGCCAGCGGTAGCCTATTCGCCAGTCGTCGTCGCATCGCCGGTCGTCGTCGCCCGCCCGGTGGTCGTTGCCAGCCCGATCGTCGTTGCTCACCCGGTCATGCCTGCGCCGATCGTCGCGAGCTACGCTCCCGCCCCGGTTGCAGCCTGCCATGCGCCTGCGACGACTTACTATCCGCCCACTACCAGCCACTACGCACCCTCTACCAGCCAC